>NZ_JBBCBW010000011.1:0-157300 GCF_037204085.1 Variovorax sp. CCNWLW235
CGAGGAGCGCAGATGGAGGCGGGATCAGGGCCGCAGCTGTTTGAGCGAAGCGAGTTCTGCGGACCCCCGCCGGAGTCGAGCACCGCAGGTTGCCCGCAGCGCAGCGAAGGGACGCAGACAGTAGGGGTCGCCTTTCTTTGCTTACTTTCTTTGGCGAAGCAAAGAAAGTGAGTCGCCCGCCGGGGCGACACCCGGCCTCGGAACCAAAACAAAGCCCCGCCTCGGAAGCAAACCAAGCAAACGATTCAACGCGCGTGCGTAACCCCCCCATCCACCACCAACGTAGACCCCATCACATAGTCCCCCGCCCGCGAAGCCAAATAAATAGCCGCCCCAGCCATATCCTCAGGCACTCCAATCCGCCCCGCAGGAATTCGCTCCTTCACCTCATCCCCATGATCACGCGCCAGCTTGTTCATGTCCGAAGCAAACGCCCCAGGCGCAATCGCACTCACCACAATCCGCTCTTGCGCCAGCCGCAGCGCCATGCGCCGGGTCAGCTGAATCAGCCCGGCCTTGCTCGCCGCATACGAATACGTTTCCTGCGGGTTCACCGAAATCCCGTCGATGGACGCAATGTTGATCACCTTGGCAAGGTGATCGGTCGCTGCCTTCTTGAGCATCGGCGTCAGTGCCTTGGTCAAGAAGAAGGGCGTCTTCAGGTTCAGGTCCACCACCTTGTCCCAGCCGCTCTCCGGAAACTCGTCATACGGCGCGCCCCACGCCGCGCCGGCGTTGTTCACCAGGATGTCGAGCGAGTCTTCGTGCCTGGCATAAGCATCGACCAGCGCCTGCGCGCCTTCCAGCGTCGACACGTCGGCCGGCAGAGATACGCAATGGCCGAAGGCCGAAAGCTCATTGGCGGTCTGGTCGCACGCGGCGGCCTTGCGGGCCGAGATGTACACGCGCGCGCCCTGGGCCAGAAAGCCCTCGGCGATCATGCGGCCGATGCCGCGCGAGCCGCCGGTGATCAAGGCGCTGCGGCCCTTCAGCGAGAAGAGTTGGGTGGTGTCCATGGTGCGGGTGTCTCCTGAATGAAAGATTTCAGGAAACGAGCTTAGTGCGCTGCGTGCGCGCAGCGCGTCACCTTGGCGGCAGCGCCAGGCTCCGGGGGCTCGTGAAGCTGCGCAGCTCGCCGCTCACGGGGTCCTGAAACGCCACCGACTTGGCCAGCAACTGCAAGGGCTTGTCGAAGTCGTCGCTGTCAGGGGGCAGCAGGGTGGGGTAGATCGGGTCGTTGACGATCGGCATGCCGAGCGCCATGCAGTGCACTCGCAACTGATGCTTGCGGCCGGTCACCGGCGAAAGCTTCAGTAGCGCGTAGCCGTCGGCCGCTTGCCCCACGGCGATGCGCGTTTCCGAATTGGGCTCGCCGGCTTCTTCCTTCACGCGCATGAAATGCTCGTCGTCGACCAGCCGGCTGCGGTAAGTGCCGGGCACCGACGACACGCCGGGTAGCCACGGCACCACGGCTTCGTAGTGCTTGGCGATGCGCCGCTCGGGGAACATGGCCTGGTACGCGCCGCGCGTTTCGGGGCGTACCGAAAACAGCACCAGCCCGGCCGTGCTGCGGTCGATGCGGTGCAGCGGCACCAAGTCGTCGAGCTTCAGCTTGCGCTTGAGCCTCACCAGCAGGCTTTCCTGCAGATACTTGCCGGTGGGCGTTACGGGCAGGAAGGGCGGTTTGTCGACCACCACGAGCTGGTCGTCCTGGAACAGCACCTGCTCGTCGAACGGAATGCGCACCTCGGCGTCGAGCGTGCGGTAGTAGTACACGCGCAGCGGTGCCTGGTATCGGCGCTGGGCAGTCACAGGCGCCCCGTGCTCGTCGATCACGTCACCGGCCTCGATGCGGGCCATCCACGCCTCGCGCGAGATCGCCGGAAAGCGTTCGATCAAGAACTCGACGATGGTGGGCCAGTGACCTTGCGGCAAGCCGACGCAGCTCGGGCCGACCCCGTCGCGCGTGGGCAGCGGCAAGCGTGCCCCTGTCATTGCGAGAGCTCGCCTTGGAGCAGCAGGGCCGATGCCTCGGCAAACGACGGTCGCGCGGCAATGTCGGGTTGCATGCAGCGGTCTTTCAACACGGCCATGGCGTCTGGCGGCGCATCGCTGCAGCGGTCGAGCAGCTCTTCCAGCAGGCAGCCGAAGGCGCGCGTCTCCATCCGTTGCAACGCCCCGATTTGCGTAGGAGCGAGCGCGCCGGTCATCCAGGCCGCGCCAAAGTCGCCGAGCAACCCGCCGCCCTGCGCGTTCCACAGGATGTTGTGCGCATAGAGGTCGCCGTGAAGAATGCCGCGCGCATGCAGATGCCGCATGGCGGACGCGATGTCGCGCGCAATGCGCAACGCCACGCCGGAAGTCCATTGCGCGTCGGCCGCGTAGACGTCGCGCGTGCACGACGCCAGGCTTGGCGGTCCCGCGAGCGTGCGAAAAGATGGGTCAACCAGCGCCATGACCAGGCCTTCGGTGCCTTCCGGATGCCCGTCGATCCGGCTTTGCGCGGCAATCAATGTCGGGTGCGCGCCGGCTGCGATGCTCGCGGCCATTTCGCTGTGCGGCCAGCCATCGCTCGTCACTGCGCCCTTGAACAGCTTGACGGCCACGGGCTGCGAGGCTGCGCCGAGAGTCGCCCGGTAGATCACCCCCGAGGCACCTTCGCCGAGCTTTTCACCGAGCGCCAGCTCGCGCCAGTCGACGTGCGGTACCGATTGCGCGGCAATGGCCGCGTCTTCGGCTTGCGCATCGAAAGGATTGCCCGCGCCGGCAAGCCACGAAAGTCGCGGCAGCGAGAGCAGCCACTGGGGCAGCGTCTCGAAGCGGTTGGCCGAGATGCGCAGCAGCTCGATCTGGTCGCAGGCCGCCAGCGATTCCGGCAGCGCGCGCAGCTGATTGCCGGCGAGCATGAGCTTCTGCATTCGCGTGCATTGGCCAATGGCCTCGGGCAATGTCTCGACCTGGTTGTCCGTCAGGATCAGCCAGCGCAAAGAAGGCAATTGCAGCGCGGCAGCGGGCACGGCGCGGATGCGGTTGGCCTTGAAGCCGACCATCTCCAGGCCTTGGCATTGCCCGATGGATTCGGGCAGCTGCGTGAAGCGGTTGTCGGAGCAGAACAGCACGCGAAGGCGGTGCAGCCGGTCCAGATCGTCGGGCAGCGCATCGAGCGCGTTGCCCGAAAGGTTCAAGACCTCGAGCGAATCCGCCAGGTCATAAATTTCGCGCGGAAACTCCGTGAGTCCGCACGAGAGATCGATTCGTTTGGCACCAGCCAGCCGGCCGGCGCGCAGCTCAGCCAGCGTGTCCATCCGGCGAGTCTAAATCCCTACGCGGCGGCGCTGCGGGCTCCGAAGCGGTAGATGCCGTCCGGCCCCAGTTCGCGCCTGAGCTGGCCCGAGAACCACAGCAGGTGCAGGTGCGCCACGGTCTCGCCCATGGCAAAGGTCATCTGGTGCAGGTCGAGTTCGCGCTTGAACAGGATGGGCAGGCCCTCGGCCGCGGTCAGCGGGCGCGCGGTGCAGGCTTCGAACAGTTCGGCCAGGCGGTCGCGGTGGTGCTCCTGCAGCTGGTCGACGCGGCGGTGAATGCCGGTGAACGGCTTGCCGTGCGATGGCAGGCCCAGCGTGTCGGCGGGCAGCGCCTTGAACTTGTCGATGCTGTCCAGGAAGAGCCGCAGCGAGTTGGCCTCGGGCTCGCCCGAGTGCACGCTCACGTTGGTCGAGATGCGCGGCAGCATCATGTCGCCGCCCAGCAGTAGCTTCAGTTCGTCGCAGTACAGCGCAATGTGCTCGGGCGCATGGCCGTAGCCGCTGATGCAGCGCCAGGCGTGGCCGTTGATGGTGACCGTGTCGCCGTCCATCATGCGCGTGAAGCGCTCGGGCACCGAAGGCACCATGTTGGCGTAGTAGTTGGTACGGGCGCGAATCTTGGCCACTGCCTCCGCGTCGGTCAGCCCGTGCGACGCAAAGAAGCTCGCGGCTTGGTCGCCGCCGGCCAGCGTGTCGCCGGCGGAGGTCAGCACGCGGGCCACGTGGTAGTCGGTCGAGCTGATCCACAGCGGCGCGTTCCAGCGCTTGCACAGCCAGTCGGCCAGGCCGATGTGGTCGGGATGCATGTGCGTGACGATCACGCGCAGGATCGGCAGGCCCTGCAGCTGCGTTTCGAACACCTGCTCCCATTGCTTGCGGGCTTCGTCGTGGGCAATGCAGCAGTCGACCACCGTCCAGCCCTCGACGCCGTCGAGGCTGTCGCGCAGCAGCCAGAGGTTGATGTGGTCGAGCGCAAACGGCAGCCGCATGCGGATCCATCGCACGCCCGGCGCGACTTCCAGTGCTTCGCCGGGCGCGGGCAGGGTGTCGCCCAGTGGGTAGTGGAGTTCGCGTTCGAGGAGGTTCATGTAAGATTGACGTTTACGTAAACGTCATGGGTTAAGGGCATCATTGTAGGGAGACCGGGACAAACCTGCTGTCGCCACCGCAACGTCCCTCCAGGCGGCTCTTCGACCGATTCCAGACATACATGTCCGCGCAAACCTTCACCATCAGCCAACTCGCGAAGGAGTTCGACCTGACGACGCGCGCCATTCGCTTCTATGAAGACATGGGGCTGCTGACGCCGGAGCGGGCCGGCATGCAGCGCGTCTACAGCGCGCGCGACCGGGCGCGCCTTACGCTCACGCTGCGCGCCAAGCGCCTGGGCCTGAGCCTGACGGAGGCGAAGGAAATCCTCGACATGTACGACAGCCCGCGCGACACCGTGGCGCAACTGCAGAAGTTTCTCGGCGTGCTGGGCGCGCACCGCGCCCAACTGGAAGAGCAGCTTGCCGAGCTGCAGGCCAACCTGGCCGAAGTGCGCGAGCACGAGAAAAAAGGCCGCGCGGCACTGGCCAAGGCCCAGCGGTCGGCCAAGGCGGCCTGACAGGGTACCCCAGACACACCGCATCCGAATCACGACTCATCGACAATCACACCATGTCCGACACTCTTGATGACCTCTTTGCCCACAACCGTGCCTGGTCCGCACAAATGGAACGCGACCGGCCTGGTTTCTTCACCAGCCTGGTAAAGCAGCAGACGCCGCGCTACATGTGGATCGGCTGTTCCGACAGCCGCGTGCCCGCCAACCAGATCACCGGGCTGGAGCCGGGCGAGGTGTTCGTGCACCGCAACGTTGCCAACATCGTGGTGCATTCCGACCTGAACGCGCTCTCGGCGATTCAATTCGCAGTCGAGCACCTGAAGGTCGAGCACATCATGGTGGTGGGCCACTACGGCTGCGCGGGCGTCAAGGCGGCGCTCAGCGGCAAGCGCATCGGCCTGGCCGACAACTGGATCCGCCACATCCAGGACGTGCGCGACCGCCACGCCGTGATGCTCGACAGCCTGCCTGAAGACGTGCGCGTCGATGCGCTGTGCGAGCTCAACGTGGCCGAGCAGGTGGTCAACGTGGCCGTCAGCACCGTCATGGTCGACGCCTGGGGACGCGGCCAGAAGGTCAAGATCCACGGCTGGACCTTCGGCGTGCACGACGGCCTGCTCCAGGACCTGGGCCTGAACGTCGACGGCGCCAAGCCGCTCGACGCGGTGTACAAGGCGGCGGTGCAACGCATTCGCTACAAGTGGAGCAAGCCGCTGGGCGCGTCGCCTTCCGGCCAGGCGGGCGCCGATGGAATCACTGCCGAAGCCGTTCCGGCCATCCCGACCGTAGACGCTGTACAGCCCGCTGCAGGCAACGAAACGAAAACCGGCTGAGCCCATGTTCCCGCAGCGCCTCGATTCGCCGCTGGCTTACGACATCGCCAAGGCGATGATCGATGGGTTCAACCGCCATTACAGCCTCTTCCGTGCCGAATCGGCGCGCGCCAAGCACCGCTTCGAAACGGCCGACTGGCATGGCCAGCAGCGCGCGCAGCGCGAGCGCATCGAGTTCTATGACCTGCGGGTGAACGAGGCCGTGGCCCGGCTCGAAAAGGAATTCAAGGCCGGCGACCAGCCGATGGAGGTGTGGCACCAGGTCAAGCTGCACTTCATCGGCCTGCTGGTGGACCACCACCAGCCCGAGCTGGCCGAAAGCTTCTTCAACTCGGTCACGACCAAGATCCTGCACCGCGCCTACTTCCAGAACGACTTCATTTTCGTTCGGCCGGCCATCAGCACCGAATACATCGAGCCACGCGGCGCGCCCACGTACAGGCCCTACTACCCCTCGCACGAGACGCTGGCCGACACCATCGAGCAGATGCTGGACGACTACGGCCTGCAGGGCAGCTTTGCCAACAAGCGCCGCGATTCCGAGCGCGTGGCGCACGCCATCATGGGGCGCTTTCACCAGGTAAAGCTGCGCGCCAATTTTCAGATCCAGGTGCTGTCGGGGCTGTTCTACCGCAACAAGGGCGCCTACGTGGTCGGCAAGATCATGAACGGTTTTGTCGAGCTGCCGTTCTCGCTGCCCATATTGCACGACAGGCATGGCAAGTTCTATGTGGATGCGGCGCTCTTCGGCGAAGACGACCTGCAGATGCTCTTCAGCTTTGCGCGCGCCTACTTCATGGTCGACATGGAAGTGCCCTCGGCCTGCGTGCAGTTCCTGCGCTCGCTCATGCCGCGCAAGCCGCGCGCCGAAATCTACAACGCGCTGGGCCTCGCAAAGCAGGGCAAGACGCTGTTCTACCGCGACTTTCTTTCGCACCTCAACTATTCGAGCGACCGCTTCCGCATCGCGCCGGGCATCAAGGGCATGGTCATGCTGGTGTTCGACCTGCCTTCGTTCCCGTTTGTCTTCAAGGTCATCAAGGACTTCTACCCGCCGCAGAAAGACACAACGCGGGAGCAGATCAAGGGCAAGTACCTGCTGGTGAAGCAGCACGACCGCGTCGGCCGCATGGCCGACACGCTGGAGTACAGCGACGTGGGTTTTCCGCTCGACCGCTTCGAGCCCGAACTGATCGAGGAGATCCAGAAGTTCGCGCCAAGCCAGCTCGAAATTGCCGACCGCGACGGCAACGGGGAGATGGAGCTGGTGCTCAAGCACGTCTACATCGAGCGCCGCATGATCCCGCTCAACATCTTTCTGCAGGAAGCCTTCGACACGCTGGCCAACCCCGAAAGCCCTGCGCATGCCAAGCGTGCACAGGAGCAGTTGGAGCACGCGGTCGTCGAATACGGCAACGCCATCAAGGACATGGTGGCCGCCAACATCTTCCCCGGCGACATGCTGTGGAAGAACTTCGGCGTCACGCGCGGAGGCAAGGTCGTGTTCTACGACTACGACGAAATCGAATACATCACCGACTGCCAGTTCCGCAAGGTGCCCGCCGCGCGCAACGAGGAAGACGAGATGAGCGGCGAGGTCTGGTACTCAGTGGGCCCGAAGGACGTGTTTCCCGAAACCTTCGGCCCCTTCCTGCTGGGCAACGACGCGGTGCGCGAAGCCTTCATGGCGCACCACGCCGACCTGCTCGACGCCGCCTTCTGGCAGCACCACAAGGAACGCATCCAGGCCGGGCAGATGCTCGATGTGTTCCCGTACGAAGAAGCGCAGCGCTTTCCGCACGACGGACACGCGACGCATTTTTGATTGAGACCCGGTCCACCGCGACACCTTTCAACTTTCCGAAGGAGATCACCATGTCCGAATCCATCGTCATCGTCGGCGCCGCCCGCACCCCCATGGGGAGCTTCCAGGGCGACTTTTCTTCCCTTTCCGCGCACGACCTCGGCGGCGCCGCCATCAAGGCCGCCGTGGAGCGCGCCGGCATTGCACCTGACAGCGTCGGCGAAGTGCTGTTCGGCAACTGCCTCATGGCGGGCCAGGGCCAGGCGCCGGCGCGCCAGGCGGCCTACAAGGGCGGCCTGCCCGACAGCGCGGGCGCGGTCACGCTCAGCAAGATGTGCGGCTCGGCCATGAAGGCCGCCATGCTCGCGCATGATTTGCTGCTGGCCGGCACGCACGAGGTAATGGTTGCTGGCGGCATGGAAAGCATGACCAACGCGCCTTACCTCATGCTCAAGGGCCGCGGCGGCTACCGCATGGGCCACGACAAGATCTATGACCACATGATGCTCGACGGCCTGGAAGACGCCTACCAGCCGGGCCGCTCGATGGGCACCTTCGGCGAAGACTGCGCCGCCAAGTACAAGTTCACGCGCGAGCAGCAAGACGCCTTTGCCATTGCCAGCGTGCAGCGCGCCAAGGCGGCCACGGAGTCCGGCGCGTTCAAGGATGAGATCACGCCCGTCACCGTGAAGGGCCGCGGCGGCGACACCGTTATTTCCATCGACGAAGGCCCGGGCAAGGTCAAGCTCGACAAGATCGCCACGCTCAAGCCCGCGTTCAAGAAAGAGAACGGCACCATCACCGCCGCATCGAGCTCGTCGATCAACGACGGCGCCGCGGCGTTGGTGATGATGACCGAATCGCATGCGAAGAAGATCGGCGCCAAGCCCATCGCGCGCATCGTCGGCCATGCCACGCATGCGCAGCAGCCCGAGTGGTTTTCCACCGCGCCGGTCGGCGCCGTCGCCAAGCTGTTCAAGAAGACCGGCTGGAGCGTGAAAGACGTCGACCTGTGGGAAGTGAACGAGGCGTTCGCCGTGGTGCCCATGGCGCTGATGCACGAGCTCGACGTGTCGCACGAGATCGTCAACGTGAACGGCGGCGCCTGCGCGCTGGGCCACCCCATCGGCGCCAGCGGCGCGCGCATCATGGTCACACTCATTCATGCGCTGAAGGCACGCGGCAAGAAGCGCGGCGTGGCCACGCTGTGCATCGGCGGTGGTGAAGGCACCGCCGTGGCACTCGAATTGCTCTGATAAAAACGACCGCCACAAGCGCTCCTTGCCGGGGCGCTTCGTGGTTTTTCTTCAAAAATATCGCAGACGCCAGGAGGTTCTTCATGCGCCCATCCATCCAACGTACCGTCATGACGGCCTTGCTCGCCGGCGCCTTTCTTGCGCCCGCCGCCGGCTGGGCGCAGAAACGCGACAACGTGCTCTTCCAGGCCGCGACCGATGCGCAGCCCGCCGTCCTCAAGACGCTGGAGCAGCTCGTCAACATCGAAACCGGCACGGGCGATGCCGAAGGCATTGCGGCCGCTGGCAACTACCTCGAGGCCGAACTCAAGAACCTCGGCTTCACCGTCACGCGCAGCAAATCGGCCGGGCTCGTGGTGGGCGACAACATCGTCGGCAAGATCAAGGGCCGTGGCGGCAAGAACCTGCTGCTGATGTCGCACATGGACACCGTGTACCTCAAGGGCACGCTTGCTAAGGCGCCTTTCCGCATCGAAGGCACCAAGGCCTACGGGCCCGGCATTGCCGACGACAAGGGCGGCAACGCCGTCATCCTGCACACGCTGAAGCTGCTCAAGGACTACGGCGTGCGCGACTACGGCACCATCACCGTGCTCTTCAACACCGACGAGGAAAAAGGCTCCTTCGGCTCGCGCGACCTGATCCAGGAAGAAGCCAAGCAGGCCGACTACGTGCTTTCCTTCGAACCCACGTCGGCCGGCGACGAAAAGCTTTCGCTCGGTACCTCGGGCATTGCCTACGTGCAGGTCAACATCACCGGCAAGGCCTCGCACGCCGGCGCCGCGCCCGACCTCGGCGTGAACGCGCTCGTGGAAGCATCCGACCTGGTGCTGCGCACCATGAGCATCGACGACAAGGCCAAGCACCTGCGCTTCAACTGGACCATTGCCAAGGCCGGCAGCGTGTCGAACATCATTCCCGCCAGCGCCACGCTGAATGCCGACGTGCGCTACGCGCAGAACGAAGACTTCGAAGCTGCCATGAAGACGCTGGAAGAAAAGGCGCAGCAGAAAAAGCTGCCGGAATCCGACGTCAAGGTGCTGATCACGCGCGGCCGCCCGGCCTTCAATGCAGGCGAAGGCGGCAAGAAGCTGGTCGAGAAGGCCGTCGCTTTCTACAAGGAAGCGGGCGGCACGCTGGGCGTTGAAGAACGCACTGGCGGCGGCACCGATGCAGCCTACGCAGCGCTCTCGGGCAAGCCGGTGATCGAAAGCCTGGGCCTGCCGGGCTTCGGCTATCACAGCGACAAGGCTGAATACGTGGACATCAGCGCGATTCCACGGCGCCTGTACATGGCGGCGCGGCTCATCATGGACTTGGGCGCCGGCAAGTAAGCACGCAAGAATAAAAAGGACAGGAGACACACCATGCTGCTCAGTGCCGACCAGGAAGCCATCCGCGATGCGGTACGCGATTTTTCACAAGCCGAACTCTGGCCCAACGCCCCGAAGTGGGACCGCGAGCACAGCTTCCCGAAGGAAGCGCACCAGGGCCTTGCGGCACTGGGCGCCTACGGCATCTGCGTGCCCGAGGAACACGGCGGCGCGGGGCTCGACTACCTGACGCTCGCGCTGGTGCTCGAAGAAATTGCGGCCGGCGACGGCGGCACCAGCACGGCCATCAGCGTGACCAACTGCCCGGTCAACGCCATCCTCATGCGCTACGGCAACGCGCAGCAGAAGAAGCAGTGGCTCGAACCGCTGGCGCAAGGGCAAATGCTCGGTGCCTTCTGCCTGACCGAGCCACAGGCCGGCAGCGATGCGTCGAGCCTGCGCACCACGGCGCGCAGAGACGCAGACGGCTACGTGATCGACGGCGTGAAGCAGTTCATCACCAGCGGCAAGAACGGGCAGGTCGCCATCGTCATCGCGGTGACCGACAAGGGCGCCGGCAAGCGCGGCATGAGCGCGTTCATCGTGCCCACCGATGCGCCCGGTTACAGCGTGGCGCGTCTCGAAGACAAGCTCGGCCAGCACAGTAGCGATACCGCGCAGATCAATTTCGACGGCTGCCGCATCCCGGCGGAAAACCTCATCGGTGCCGAGGGCGAGGGCTACAAGATCGCGCTGGGCGCGCTCGAAGGTGGTCGCATCGGCATTGCGGCGCAGAGCGTGGGCATGGCGCGCAGCGCGTTCGACGTGGCGCTGGCCTACGCCAAGGAGCGCCAAGCCTTCGGCGGTTCGATCTTCGAGCAGCAGGCCGTGGGTTTTCGCCTGGCCGAATGCGCCACGCAGCTCGAAGCCGCCCGCCAATTGATCTGGCACGCCGCGAGCCTGCGCGACGCCGGCCGACCGTGCCTGAAGGAAGCCGCCATGGCCAAGCTCTTCGCGAGCGAAATGGCCGAGCGTGTGTGCAGCGCCGCCATACAGACGCTGGGCGGCTACGGCTACGTGAACGACTTCCCGCTCGAGCGCATTTACCGCGACGTGCGGGTGTGCCAGATCTACGAAGGCACGTCCGACATCCAGAAGCTGCTGATTCAACGCGCGCTGGCGTGAGCTCCGGTACGCGCCGCCGGCTGCCGGTGCTCCGGATCGCGGCAGCGGTCCTGCTGCTGGCGCTGGCCGTATGGACAGTTGCCGTCGAGCCGCGCTGGGTCGCGGCACGCGTCGAGCCGTTGAGTTCGGCGCAATGGCGAGCGCCCGCCGGGCTCAAGGTGGCCGTGGCGGGCGATTGGCATCTCACCACGCGCTCGGCATGGCGCATTACCAGCGTGGAGCGCGCCGCGCGCATCGTCGAGCAGATCAACGCCGCGCAGCCCGACGTGATCCTGCTGCCCGGCGACTTTCTTGCGGGTTCGGGCGGCGACGAAGACCTGTCCATCGAAGAGATGGCTGCCGTGCTGGGACGCCTGAAAGCGCCGCAGGGCGTGTACGCGGTGCTCGGCAATCACGACTGGTGGCACGACGGAGAACGCACCGCGCGCGCCTTGTCCGCCGAGGGCATCCGCGTGCTCGAGAACGCCTCGGTGCGCCTGCCGGGCCATGACATCTGGGTGGTCGGCATCGGCGACGACTCGACCGGCCACTCGCAGCCGGACAAGGCGTTGGCCGGCGTGCCGAAGGGCGCCGCCACGTTGGTCATGATGCACGACCCCTTCAGCTTTGCGACGATGCCGCTCACCCGTGGGCTGGTGGTGGCGGCGCACACGCACGGCGGGCAGGTCAGCGTGCCGGGCTACGGCGCACTGGTGGTGCCGGGGCGTGCGCCGCGCGAATGGGCCTATGGCTGGATCGCGCACAAGGACAAGCGCATGTACGTGACCAGCGGGCTGGGCGTGAGCATTCTCCCGGTGCGTTTCAACATGCGGCCCGAGTGGGTGATGTTCCAGTAGGGCCTGGATGCGGTGTCATCGGTTTTGATGACAGACAGGACGGCGCCCTTGGCGCAGCATGGCGGTCTCTTCGTCGAAGGTTCTTGCCATGTCCAATTCCAAATCCTTCTTCTTCGCCGCGGCCCTGCTGTGCCTCGGTGCATCCGCCCAGGCGCAGCCCGCCGCCGCTGACATCGGCACGCTGACCGCGAGCGATGCCGTGCAGCAGCTCTGCGCCGGTACCGTCACCAGCGAGCAGCTCGTGACGGCCTACGTTGCGCAGGCCAGGCAAAAGGCAAACCTCAACGCCTTCATCACGCTCGACGAGGCCGGCGCACTGAAGGCCGCGCGCGCCGCCGATGCCGCGCGCAAGCGCGGTGGCGCCTGCAAGCCGCTGGCCGGCCTGCCGGTGGTCATCAAAGACAACATCCAGGTGCAGGGGCTGCCCGCCACGGCGGGCTCGCCGGCGCTCAAGGGCTTTGTGTCCGCGGCCGATGCCCCGGTGGTCGCGAAGCTGCGCGCGGCCGGCGCCGTCATTCTTGGCAAGACGAACATGCACGAACTGGCCTTCGGCGTGACGGGCTACAACCCCGCATTCCAGACCGGCGCCGAGGTGGGCGTGCGCAATGCCTACGACGCCAGCCGCGTGGCGGGCGGTTCGTCGTCGGGCAACGGGTCGGCGCTCGGCGCGCGCATGGCGCCGGCGGCACTGGGCACCGACACGGGCGGTTCGGTGCGCATTCCATGCGCGTTCAATGGCTGCGCTTCGCTGCGTCCCAGCATGGGCCGCTATTCGCAGAGGGGCATCGCGCCGATCTCGCACACCCGCGACACCGCCGGGCCGATGGCGCAGTCGATAGCCGACGTTGCGCTGCTCGACCGCGTGATTGCAGGCGGCGCCCCGCTGAAGCCCGCCGACCTGAAGCGCGTGCGGCTCGGCGTGGTGCCGGCTTTCTACGCCAACCTCGACGCGGACACGCGCGCCGCGACCGATGCAGCGCTGGCCAAGCTGCGCGCGGCGGGCGTCACGCTGGTCGACGTGGAGATGCCCAAGCTCATGGAACTCAATGGCGCCATCGGCTTTCCGGTCGCGCTCTACGAGGCGCACGACGACATGGTCGCGTACCTCGCGAAATACCGCACCGGCATCGACATCGCGCAACTGACGGCCGGCGTTGTGAGTCCGGACGTCAAGGGCACCTTCGAAGTCTTCGTGGTCCCACGCAAGCTGCCCGCGCCGAATGGCACGGTCGACGCCAAGCCGGCCTACGACAACGCAATGCACGTCGCGCGGCCCGCATTGCAGAAGCTCTACCGCGACACCTTCGCGCAGCACCGCCTCGACGCGTTGGTGTTCGCTACCGTGCCGCGCGTGGCTCCGCTGGCTGCACCCGAAGCCAGCAGCCCCGAGAACTTCGGCGTGCTGATCCAGAACACCGACCCCGGCAGCAACGCCGGGATTCCGGGCGTGCAGCTGCCCTCGGGTCTTGGCACGACCAGCGGCCTGCCCGTTGGGTTGGAACTCGACGGGCCCGCCGGCAGTGATCGAAAGTTGCTCGCCGTGGGCCTTGCGGTGGAAAACGTGCTGGGCCGCCTGCCGGCCCCGAAGCCGAAGTAAAACGCTTTCCGCCGTATCAGCGCTGGGCCCAACCGGCCAGTGCCGAGCGGCGCTCGATGCCGAGCTTGTCGAAGATGCGCCGCAGGTAGGTGCGCACCGTCGGCACGCTCACCGCCATCCGGCGCGCGATCTCCTTGTCGGTCAGGCCTTCGCAGACAGCCTGCGCGACCTCCTGCTCTCGCGCGCTCAGGGCACTCCAAGGCGGTTCGGCGGGTATTTGCACGGCAGCCGCTTTACGCTGAGCACGCTGCAGCGCACCGATGAAAGCCGGCTCGATCAGGTCGAGCAGCGCCTTTTCATGATCGCCGAAGTCACCGCGGCCCTTGCACCGCCAGATGCGCAGGTCGCCCAAGGCCCGGTTGCCCTCGAACGCATGCAGGTTCATGCCCCAGTGCAGACCGTCGCGCGAAAGAAAGTCGGTGAAGAATTCTGTGCGCATCAGTTCACGCTGGGGCATCACGTCGGTCACGCGCGTGGCGCGGCGATGCGACTGCAGCACGAAGGTGATCGGGTCGTGGTGCTGGTGCCATTCGCCGTAGCGGTCGAGGTTGGCAGGGTCCATGTTCAGGGCCACGCGGCCGTCGAATCGGCCGCTCTCGGCATTCCAGACGAAGGAGGCGAACTGGTCCGCATGCAGCAGGTCGAGCAGCGCCCGGCCGAGTCGCTCGCGAATGTCGCCTTCGCCTCGGTCTTCCGCCAGCAGCGTGAAAACGCCGCGCAGCGCCTGCTGTTCGGAGCCTGTCAGGTACATCGCCGCCTCGCTCTTTTCGTGTGCAGAAACAAGGCTAACGTCTAGCAAGCACTGAGCCAAGGGTGGATCTCCGGAGACGCTCCGGGGTTGCCCCATCGGGGGCAGGGCCGCGAGGTGTTCCAATAGAGGCCTTCATGAGCGCCACTGTTCCCACCACCGGACCCTGCCCCTGCGGCCGCACGGACCGTCGAGACAAGCCCATCGGCTATGCCCTGTGCTGCGGCCGCTACCTCGAGGATTTCGAGGGCACGCCCGCGCCGGACGCCGAATCGCTGATGCGTTCGCGCTATACAGCCTTTGTGCTGGAGCGCGGGCCTTACCTGCTTGCCACCTGGCATGCGTCGAAGCGGCCGGCCTCGATCGAGTTCGAGCCGGGCGTGAAATGGCTGGGCCTGGACATCCGCTCGCGATCGGTGCTCGACGCCGACCATGCCGAGGTCGAATTCGTCGCCCGGCAGCGCAGCAGCACCGGCACTGCCACGCGGCTGCACGAGCGCAGCCGCTTCGTGCGCGAGGGCGATCGCTGGTTCTACCTCGAAGGCGATCTGCAGACTCCTGGTTGACTCGGCGGGCCGAGGCTCGCACAATCGGCCTCGCTCCGGGGTGCACGCATGTGGCGTGCTGAGATGGCAAAGCTGCCGACCCGCGAACTTGATCCGGGTCATACCGGCGTAAGAAGAGCTGCACTCCCTGACTCCGGTCCCGCCACCCACCCAACCACGGTGGCGGCCCAAAGTCCACCGAGCGATTGCGGAGCACCCTTTCCCTCAACAAGGAGTGCCCCGCATGAATGCCCCCGACAAGTTCACCTCCCTGCTTTCGCTCACGCGCGAGCCCTTTCCCGCTTCGCACAAGTGCCTGATTCCGGGCAGCCGGCCCGACCTGAACGTGCCGGTGCGCGACGTGCTGCTGACCAACGGCGAGACCGTGTCGCTCTACGACACCTCGGGGCCCTACACCGACGCCAAGGTAGAGATCGACGTGCGCCGGGGCCTGCCCGATGTGCGCGGCGCCTGGATCGTCGAGCGCAACGACACCGAAAGCTACGAAGGCCGCTCGCACCAGGCGCTCGACGAGGGCCTCAAGCACGCGCACGACCACGATGCCCAGCGCCTGGCCGAACTGCGCGCCGGCGCCTCGGCATTGCAGCGCACGCCGCGCCGCGCCAAGTCGGGTGCCAATGTCACGCAGATGCACTATGCCCGCCGCGGCATCGTCACGCCCGAGATGGAGTACGTGGCCCTGCGCGAGAACGGCAAGCGCGAGTGGATGGCCGAATACCTGGCCAACGAGGAGCGCGCCAAGCGCGTGGCCGGCAACCCGATGGGCGCCAGCATTCCGCGCATCATCACGCCGGAGTTCGTGCGCGACGAGGTGGCACGTGGCCGCGCGATCATTCCGGCCAACATCAACCATCCCGAAGTGGAGCCGATGGCCATCGGCCGCAACTTCAAGGTGAAGATCAACGCCAACATCGGCAATTCGGCAGTCACCTCGAGCATCGAGGAAGAAGTGGAAAAGCTCGTGTGGGCAATCCGCTGGGGCGCCGACAACGTGATGGATCTTTCCACCGGCAAGAACATCCACACCACGCGCGACTGGATCGTGCGCAACTCGCCGGTGCCCATTGGCACGGTGCCGATCTACCAGGCGCTTGAGAAGGTGGGCGGCGTGGCCGAAGACCTGACCTGGGAGATCTTCCGCGACACGCTGATCGAGCAGGCCGAGCAGGGCATCGACTACTTCACCATCCACGCCGGCGTGCGCCTGCCATTCATCCACCTGACGGCCGACCGCATGACGGGCATCGTCTCGCGCGGCGGCTCGATCATGGCCAAGTGGTGCATCGCGCACCACAAGGAGAGCTTTCTCTACGAGCGCTTCGAGGACATCTGCGACATCATGAAGGCCTACGACGTGAGCTTTTCGCTTGGCGACGGACTGCGCCCGGGCTCGGGTGCGGATGCGAACGACGAGGCGCAGTTTGCCGAGCTGCGCACACTGGGCGAGTTGACGCAGATCGCATGGAAGCACGACGTGCAGACCATGATCGAAGGGCCGGGCCACGTGCCGATGCACATGATCCAGGCCAACATGGACGAGCAGCTCAAGCACTGCCACGAGGCGCCGTTCTACACGCTCGGCCCGTTGACGATCGACATCGCGCCGGGCTACGACCACATCTCCAGCGCCATCGGCGCCGCGATGATCGGCTGGGCCGGCACCGCGATGCTGTGCTACGTGACGCCGAAGGAGCACCTGGGCCTGCCCGACCGCGACGACGTGAAGCAGGGGATCATTGCGTACAAGATCGCCGCGCATGCGGCGGACGTGGCCAAGGGGCACCCTGGGGCGCGTTCGCGCGACGATGCGCTCAGCAAGGCGCGCTTCGAATTCCGTTGGCAGGACCAGTTCAACCTGGGGCTCGACCCCGACACGGCACGTGAATTCCACGACGAGACGCTGCCCAAGGATTCGAGCAAGGTGGCGCATTTCTGTTCGATGTGCGGGCCGAAGTTCTGCTCGATGAAGATCACGCAGGAAGTGCGCGAATACGCCGCCAAAAAGGGCGTGGCCGAGGCCGAAGCCATGGCCGAGGGCATGGAGGAAAAGTCGAAGGAGTTCATGGCGGGCGGCGGGGAGATCTACATCCCGATACGGCCCGTGGCCTGAGCGCGCCCGGGGTCGTTGCTACCATGAGGGGCTCTCCCCGAAACCCCTCCAGTGCAATGACCCCATTTCCCTTCGCCGCAGTCCTCTTCGACTGCGACGGCGTTCTTGTCGACTCCGAACCCATCACCAACCGCGTGCTTGCCGAAATGCTCGGCGAACTCGGTTGGCATCTCACCACCGAAGAGTCGATGAACACCTTCACCGGCAAGGCCGTGAAGGACGAGACGGACCTCATCGAATCCAAGACCGGCGTCAGGATTACCGAGGAGTGGCTCAGGGCGTTCAGGGCGCGCCGCAACGAAGCCCTCGAGCGCGACCTGGTAGCCATTCCCCACGCCCCCGTGGCCATCCGCGATATTCATGCAAGGCTCAAGGGCCGCATCGCCTGCGCCTCGGGTGCCGACCGCCACAAGGTCGAGCTTCAACTGGCGAAGGTGGGCCTGCTCGATTGCTTTCAAGGCCGTATCTTCAGCGGCCACGAAATGCCGCGCTCCAAGCCGCACCCCGACGTGTACCTTGCCGCCGCCGAGGCGCTAGGCGTCGATCCGAAGCGCTGCGCCGTAGTCGAAGACACCGTCACGGGCGCCATGGCCGGCGTGGCCGCGGGCGCCACGGTGTTCGGCTACAGCACCGGCGAATCAGGCCACAGCGGACCCGAGGCGCTGCGCAGCGTCGGCGCGCTGCAGGTGTTCAGCGACATGCGGGAACTGCCCGCGCTGCTTGCCTCGCATGGCATGCAGCCCGCCTGAAAAAAACAGGTCAAAAAAACCAAGCCCCTGCCACGAACAAGCCCGCAAAATTTTGGTGCAATGGGCCAAGCAACCCAAGAAAGGAGCCAGATCGTCATGACTTCCGAATACAAGACCGAGCAACCGGCCCGCGCTGAAATCGACGCCCTGAAGGGCCCCGCGGTGGTCGAGTTTGGTACCAACTGGTGCGGCATCTGCAAGGCCGCGCAACCCAATATCGCAGAGGCTTTTGCCAAGTATCCGGACATCCCGCGCATCAAGGTCGAAGACGGCAGCGGCCGTCCCTTGGGGCGCTCGTTCAACGTGCGCCTATGGCCCACGCTGGTGTTCATGCGCGACGGCAAGGAAGTCGCGAAGCTGGTGCGGCCGGAAGACAGCCAGTCGATTTCGGATGCGCTGGCTTTGATTGCTCAGCCGGGGTGATTGCTCGGTTTTAGCGCTGCTTCTTTCAGGGCGGCGCGCCCGCCGACGGGGTACCTTTCTCCGCGAATGTCCCCCGGCCTGCGGCCTCCTCCTTTATTTCGCTGCGTAAGGCACCCCGCCAGCGGGTGCGATGTACAGAGCAGTCGTTGATCAGCGGTACACCAGCAGCGTGCCCAAGTGCACAGGGCATCGGGTGCTCCGCGCAGCGAAATAAAGGAGGAGGGGCGCAGCCCCGGGGGACATTCGCGGAGGGGAGTACCCGGTGGCCTGTGCACACGCCCTGAACAGCAGCCCCCGCACAACCCCCCCCGCACAACTCCCCCGAACAGCAGCAAAAACAAACTACAACCCCAGCGCCCGAAAGTCACGCGGCGCATGCCCGGTCCACTGCAGGAACGCACGCGAAAAACTCTTCTCGTTGCGAAACCCCACCGCCAGTGCCACCTGCTTGATCGGCCGACTGGTCCGGCGCAGCTGCTCCACCGCCATCTCGTGGCGCACTTCGTTCTTCAGCACCTGCAGCGATGTCCCTTCTTCGTGCAGTTGCCGGTGCAGCGTGCGGCCTGATACGTTGAGCAGCGTGGCCAGCGCCTCCGCCGTCGTGGCCTCGCCGGCGCGCGAGCGCAACAGCTCTCGCACCCTCTGCCCCAGCAGGCGGTCGCGGCGGTACTGCAGGATGGTGAGCGGCAACGCACGCTTGAGCATTGCGCGTAGCGCCCGCTCGTCACGCTGCAAGGGCAGGGCGAGATAGCGCTCGTCAAAGCTGATGGTGGCCTGCGGCGCGTCGAAGCGCACCTCCGGCGTGAACATTGGCGCGTAGGCATCGCGGTGCGGCGGGGCCGCGAACGGAAAGGTCGCGTTGCGCAGCGAAATGCGCGAGTCGATGGCCCAGCACATGTAGCCGTGCATGAAGCGCAGGCTCGTCACCAGGCAAAACTCGCGAAAGGCCTCGTCCAGCGGGCGGTTCTCGGCAATGCGAAGCGTGGCCACGCCGCCCGCCACCTCGAGCGCAAGACCTATGTCTTCGGTAAGCAGCCGGTGGTGCCGGCACCAGCGCTTGATGGCCACGCCCAGGTCGGGCGAACTCAGCGACGCGCGGCACAGCATGCCGTAGCTGCCCCAGGGCAGGCGCCGCGAGAACCAGCCCAGCGCTTCGTCGTCCAGCTCCTGCATGGCATGTTCCGACAATGCCTCGAACTGCGCCGCCGTGACCCGCGCGCCCGGCCGCGCCAGCTCGCGCGGCGTGATCTGTGCCGCTTTCAGGGCTTCGGCAGGGTCCATGCCGTAGCGCTCATAGCCCTTCACAATGGCTCTCACAAAGGCCATGGGCGTGACGGCTCGGGCGGGTTTCAGGAAGGCGGGCGAGGTCATGGTCGGGCGAGGAGTGCGTGGCGCAATTTGCAACCATTGTGGCGCCAATTGCGGCGCGGCGAGGCGTAAGCTGCGTTCTTCCAAGCGCCAATCCGCGTGGGTAGCTCTGCGCGCCGACCCCCTCAGAGGAGACAAGACACATGCACGATCCCGGCCTGAACTTTGACCTGGGCGAGGACATCGACTCGCTGCGCAGCGCCATCCAGGACTTTGCCGCGAACGAAATCGCGCCCCGCGCCGCCGACATCGACCGCGACAACCTGTTTCCGCACGACCTGTGGCAAAAGCTCGGCGAACTCGGCCTGCACGGCATGACCGTGAAAGAAGAGTTCGGCGGCACCGAACTGGGCTACCTGGCGCACATCGTGGCCATGGAAGAAGTCTCGCGCGCCTCCGCCTCGGTGGGCCTTTCTTACGGCGCGCATTCCAACCTGTGCGTGAACCAGATCCACCGCAACGGCAGCGACGCGCAAAAGAAAAAGTACCTGCCCAAGCTGGTGAGCGGCGAGCATGTGGGCGCGCTGGCCATGAGCGAGCCCAACGCCGGCTCCGACGTCGTGAGCATGAAGCTCAAGGCCGAGAAGAAGAACGGCTACTACGTGCTGAACGGCGGCAAGATGTGGATCACCAACGGTGGCGACGCCGACACGCTGGTGATCTACGCCAAGACCGAACCCGAGATGGGTGCGCGCGGCATGACGGCCTTCATCGTCGAAAAAAGCTTCAAGGGCTTTTCGGCCGGCAGCAAGCTCGACAAGCTCGGCATGCGCGGCTCCAACACCTACCCGCTGTTCTTCGACAACTGCGAAGTGCCGGAAGAAAACGTGCTCGGCGGCGAAGGCATGGGCGCCAAGGTGCTGATGAGCGGGCTCGACTACGAGCGCGCGGTGCTGTCGGGCGGCCCGCTGGGCATCATGGCGGCCTGCATGGACGCGGTGCTGCCCTTCATTCACGAGCGCAAGCAGTTCGGCCAGAGCATCGGCGAGTTCCAGCTGATGCAGGGCAAGTTGGCGGACATGTATTCGACCTGGCAGGCCACGCGTGCCTATGTGTACGCGGTGGGCAAGGCCTGCGACCGCAACGACCATGCGCGCACCTTCCGCAAGGACGCGGCCGGCGCCATTCTTTACTCGGCCGAGAAGGCGACGTGGATGGCCGGCGAGGCGATCCAGGCGCTGGGCGGCGTGGGCTACACCAAGGAGTTTCCGGTCGAGCGGCTGTGGCGCGATGCCAAGCTGTATGAGATTGGCGCGGGGACGAGCGAGATTCGAAGGATGTTGATCGGGCGCGAGTTGTTTGCGGAAACTGCGTAGGATGAATCGCGCCGCCTCCTCTTGCTCCCTCTCCCTTTGGGAGAGGGCAGGGGTGAGGGCAGCAGCGATCATGTCGCGCGCTGTGCTTCTTCCGAGGCCGGGCGCCCTCACCCCAACCCTCTCCCAAAGGGAGAGGGAGCAAGACAAGGAGACAAGACGATGCCACTGACGCAGAGCCTGGCCCAAGGCGCCACCGAAGTCCCCCTCATCGAACAAACCATCGGCGACTTCTTCGACGACATGGTCGCCAGGCAGCCCGACCGCGAAGCCCTCATCAGCCGCCACGAAGGCAAGCGCTTCACCTACCGCGAGCTGCAGGCTGAATCCAACAAGCTGGCGAGCGCGCTGCTGAAACTGGGCCTCGCCGCAGGCGACCGCGTCGGCATCTGGTCGCACAACAACGCGCCCTGGGTGCTGATGCAGATCGCCACCGCCAAGGTCGGCCTGATTCTCGTCAACATCAACCCGGCCTACCGCACTTCAGAGCTCGAATACGCGCTCAACAAAGTCGGCTGCAAGGTGCTGGTGACGATGGCGCGGTTCAAGACCAGCGACTACCTCGGCATGCTGCACGAGCTGGGCCCAAAGCGCCTGCCGCAGCTGCAGCACACCTTCTGGATTGACGGCAACGCGGCAGCCGATGTGGAAGAGCCTGGCATGCGGCGCTTCAGTCAGCTGCTGGCAAGTGGCGATGCAGCCGACCCGCGCGTGGCGCAGGTGCAGAAGACGCTCAAGGCCACCGACCCCATCAACATCCAGTTCACCAGCGGCACCACGGGCTTTCCGAAGGGTGCAACGCTCACGCACCGCAACATCCTGAACAACGGCTTCTTCATCGGCGAGTGCATGAAGCTCTCGCCCGCCGACAGGCTGTGCATTCCGGTACCGCTGTATCACTGCTTTGGCATGGTTCTCGGCAACCTGGCCTGCCTCACGCATGGCTCGGCCATCGTGTACCCGAACGACGGTTTCGATCCGCTCACGGTGCTGGAGACCGTGCAGGCCGAGAAGTGCACCGGGCTGCACGGCGTGCCCACGATGTTCATTGCCGAGCTTGACCATCCACGCTTCAAGGAGTTCGACCTTTCCACGCTGCGCACCGGCATCATGGCCGGCTCGCCGTGCCCCATCGAGGTGATGAAGCGCGTGGTGAACGAAATGCACCTGAGCGAAATCACCATTGCCTACGGCATGACCGAGACCAGCCCGGTGAGCTGCCAGAGCAGTACCGACACGCCGCTGGACAAGCGCGTGTCCACTGTCGGCACCGTGCAGCCGCACATCGAGGTGAAGATCGTCGACCCAGAGACCGGCGCCATCGTGCCGGCTGGCCAGTCGGGCGAGCTGTGCACGCGCGGCTACTCGGTGATGCACGGCTACTGGGAAGACGAGCCGAAGACGCGCGAGGCCATCGACGCCGAGCACTGGATGCACACCGGCGACCTGGCCACCATGGACGCCGAGGGTTACGTCAACATCGTCGGCCGCATCAAGGACCTGGTGATCCGCGGCGGCGAGAACATCTACCCGCGCGAGATCGAGGAGTTTCTGTACCGCCACCCGAAGGTGCAGGACGTGCAGGTGGTCGGCCTGCCCGACAAGAAGTACGGCGAAGAGCTCTGCGCCTGGATCATCGTCAAGCCCGGCCAGAGTGCAACCGACACCGAGATCCGCGACTTCTGCAAAGGCCAGATCGCGCACTACAAGGTGCCGAAGTACATCCAGTTCGTCACCGAGTTTCCGATGACGGTGACCGGCAAGATTCAGAAATTCAAGATCCGCGAAGCCATGACCGAGCAGCTCGGTCTTACGCAAGAAAAGACAGCATGAGCAAACTCGAAACCAAACTGAATGCGCGTTCCGCCGACTTCCAGGCCAACGCCGCGGCGATGCGCGCGCTGGTCGACGACCTGCACAAGCAGTTCGCAAAAGTGGAGCAGGGCGGCGGCGAGGCCGCGCGCGCCAAGCACACCGCCCGCGGCAAGCTGCTGCCGCGCGACCGCGTGGCCGAGCTTCTGGACCCGGGGACGCCCTTCCTCGAGATTGCGCCGCTCGCCGCGCATGCGATGTACCTCGACGCCAAGGGGGCCGAATCGGCACCCGGCGCCGGTCTGATCGCGGGCATCGGCCGCGTGAACGGCGTCGACTGCATGATCGTTTGCAACGACGCGACGGTGAAGGGCGGCACCTACTACCCGATGACGGTGAAGAAGCATCTGCGGGCGCAGGAGATCGCCGAGCAGAACCGGCTGCCCTGCATCTACCTGGTCGATTCGGGCGGCGCCAACCTGCCGAACCAGGACGAGGTGTTTCCGGACCGCGACCATTTCGGCCGCATCTTCTACAACCAGGCCAACATGAGCGCCCAGGGCATTCCGCAGATCGCGGTGGTCATGGGGTCGTGCACGGCCGGCGGGGCCTACGTGCCGGCGATGAGCGACGAATCGATCATCGTGAAGAACCAGGGCACCATTTTCCTGGGCGGCCCGCCGCTCGTGAAGGCAGCAACGGGCGAGGTCGTTACGGCCGAAGACCTGGGCGGCGGCGATGTGCACACGCGGTTGTCGGGCGTGGTCGACCACTTGGCGCAGAACGACCTGCACGCGCTGGCGCTTGCGCGCTCGGCGGTGGCCAACCTCAACGCGAAGACGGCCGCTGAAGGCGCCGACAAGGCCGCCGTACGCGAACCCGCGTTCCCGCGCGAAGAGCTCTACGGCGTGATTCCGACCGACACGCGCAAGCCGTTCGATGTGCGCGAGATCATCGCGCGCATCGTCGACGGCAGCGAGTTCCACGAGTTCAAGCAGCGCTTCGGCGCCACGCTGGTCTGCGGCTTCGCCGAGATCGAGGGCATGCCGGTCGGCATCGTCGCCAACAACGGCATCCTGTTCTCCGAATCGGCCCAGAAGGGCGCGCACTTCATCGAGCTGTGCTGCCAGCGCAAGATCCCGCTGGTGTTCCTGCAGAACATCACCGGCTTCATGGTGGGCCGCAAGTACGAGAACGAAGGCATCGCGCGCCATGGCGCCAAGATGGTGACCGCGGTGGCCACCGCCAACGTACCGAAGTTCACCATCATCATCGGCGGCAGCTTCGGCGCCGGAAACTACGGCATGTGCGGCCGCGCATACAGCCCTCGCTTCCTCTGGATGTGGCCCAACGCGCGCATCAGCGTGATGGGCGGCGAGCAGGCCGCGAGCGTGCTGGCCACGGTGAAGCGCGACGGCATCGAGTTGAAGGGCGGCAGCTGGAGCAAGGAAGAGGAAGAAGCCTTCAAGGCGCCGATTCGCCAGCAGTACGAAGACCAGGGCCACCCGTACTACGCAACAGCGCGGCTGTGGGACGACGGCATCATCGATCCGGCGGATACGCGGCGGGTGCTGGCTTTGGGTCTTGCTGCTGCACGCAACGCGCCCATTCCAGAGCCGAAGTTCGGCATCTTCCGGATGTAGTCATGGCACAGCTTTCTTGCGCTTCGGGTCGATGTGGGCGTTGCCTTTCAGGGCGCGCCCCCGCCGACGGGGTACCTTTCTCCGCGAATGTCCCCCGGCCTGCGGCCTCCTCCTTTATTTCGCTGCGCAAGGCACCCCATCAGCGGGTGCGTTGGGCAGAGCCGTGGTTGATCAGCGGAGCACCAGCAGCGTGCCCTGGTGCACAGGGCATCGGGTGCTCCGCGCAGCGAAATAAAGGAGGAGGGGCGCAGCCCCGGGGGACATTCGCGGAGGGGAGTACCCGGTGGCCTTTGCACACGCCCCGAAAGCACCGCGAACCACGCATCAGCACCACGGACGACTGACATGACCTTCACCAAACTGAAACTGGAAGTCCAGGACACAGTAGCGCGCATCTGGCTGGACCAGCCCGACGCACGCAACGCCTTCGATGACATCGTCATCGCCGAACTGACCCAGGCCTTCAACGAAGCCGGCGCCCAGCCGCAGGTCAAGGCCATCGTGCTCGGCGCGAACGGCCCTGCCTTCTGCGCCGGAGCGAATCTCAACTGGATGCGCCGCATGGCCGACTACACCCGGGACGAGAACATCGCCGACGCGGGCAAGCTGGCCACCATGCTGCGCACCATTGCCGAATGCCCCAAGCCCACCATCGCCCGCGTGCAGGGCGATGTGTATGCGGGCGGCATGGGGCTGGTCGCGGCCTGCGACATGGCCGTGAGTGTCGACACGGCTTGGTACTGCCTGAGCGAAGTGAAGATCGGCCTCGTGCCCGCGACCATCAGCCCGTATGTGCTGCGCGCCATGGGCACGCGTGCATCGCAGCGCTACTTTCTTACTGCGGAGCGCTTCACCGCCGCCGAGGCGCATCGCATCGGCTTCGTGCATGAGGTGGTCGCGGCCGATGTACTCGATGCCAAGGTTGATGAGCTCGTGAAGGCGCTCACCAGCGCCAGCCCTGCCGCGGTTCGCGCCTGCAAGCAGCTGATCGCCGACGTCGACGGCCGCGAGATCGACGATGCGCTCATCGCCAAGACGGTGGAGGGCATTGCCGACATCCGCGCGAGCGATGAAGGCCGCGAGGGCGTGCAGGCCTTCCTGCAGAAACGCAAGCCGTCCTGGCTCGGCCGCTGAGCGCACGCTATGAACGCGCTCGACATGCCCCAACTGCTTGCCCTGGCCGCGGCAGTCGGCTGGGCCAGCGGCGTGCGGCTGTACCTGGTCGTGCTGCTCACGGGGATGGCTGGCTACTTCGGCTGGGTGCCTCTGCCCGGCGGGCTGCAGATGCTCGCGCATCCGGTCGTCATTGCGGCGAGCGGCTTCATGGTGTTCATCGAGTTCTTCGCCGACAAGATTCCCGGCCTTGATTCGCTCTGGGACGTGGTGCACACCGCCATTCGTATTCCGGCCGGCGCTGCACTCGCGGCCAGCGTATTCGGCGCCGACCATGGGGCCATGGCCGTTGTTGCGGCGCTGCTCGGCGGCGGCTTTGCGGCCACCGCACATGCAGCCAAGGCCACCACGCGCGCGGCAATCAACACTTCGCCTGAGCCGTTTTCCAATGTGGGTGCTTCGCTGGTCGAAGACAGCATGGTGCCCGCGGGCCTGTGGTTGGCGGTCGCGCATCCGCTGGTCTTTCTGGTGCTTTTCGTGCTGGTGCTCGTGCTCAGCGTGTGGCTCATCCGCAAGAGCTGGCGCTTTCTGAAGGCATTGTTCAGCCGCGTGGCGCGCATCTTCAGCGGCCGACCCGATCCGGGCGTCGTGCCTGCATTTCAACTGAAAAAGAATCCTCCGGGAGACACTCCGAATGTTTAAAAAGATCCTGATCGCCAATCGCGGTGAAATTGCATGCCGAGTGGCAGCGACCGCCCGCCGCATGGCCATTCGCACCGTGGCCGTGTACTCCGATGCCGACGCGCATGCCAACCATGTGCGCGCCTGCGATGAGTCGGTGCACCTCGGCGGCAGCGCACCGAAAGACAGCTACCTGCGTTGGCAGAAGATCCTCGAAGCCGCCAAGGCCACCGGCGCTGAAGCGGTGCACCCCGGCTACGGCTTCCTGAGCGAGAACGAAGAGTTCGCACAAGCTTGCGCCGACGCCGGGCTTGTCTTCATCGGCCCGCCGCCCTCGGCCATCAAGGCGATGGGCCTGAAGGCCGAGTCGAAACAGCTGATGGAAAAGGCCGGCGTGCCGCTCGTGCCCGGCTATCACGGGCACGACCAGGACCCGGCACTGCTGCAGCGCGAGGCCGACCGCATCGGCTACCCGGTGCTCATCAAGGCGAGCGCAGGCGGCGGTGGCAAGGGCATGCGCGCAGTCGACAAGGCCGAAGACTTTGCGGCGGCGCTTGCTTCATGCCAGCGCGAGGCGATCAACAGCTTCGGCGACGACGCGGTGCTGATCGAAAAATACGTGCAGCGCCCGCGGCACATCGAAATCCAGGTGTTTGGCGACACGCATCGCAACTACGTCTACCTGTTCGAGCGCGATTGCTCGGTGCAGCGGCGGCACCAGAAGGTGCTCGAAGAAGCGCCCGCACCCGGCATGACCGAAGCCATGCGCAAGCAGATGGGAGAGGCGGCCGTGGCTGCGGCGCGTGCCGTCGATTACGTGGGCGCCGGCACCGTCGAGTTCATCGTCGAGCAGCGAGAAGGCGGCGAAATGAACTTCTTCTTCATGGAGATGAACACGCGCCTGCAAGTCGAGCACCCGGTGACCGAAGCCATCACCGGCCTCGATCTGGTGGAGTGGCAGCTGCGCGTGGCCTCGGGCGAGCCGCTGCCGGCCAAGCAGCAGGAGCTGCAGATCCATGGCCATGCCATCGAAGCGCGCATTTGCGCGGAGAACCCCGACAACAACTTTCTGCCTGCCACCGGCACATTGCGCGTGTACCGCAAGCCGCAGGCCACGGCTTTCCAGCGCAGCCGCGTGCGCATCGACGACGGCGTGCGCGAGGGTGGCGAGATCTCGCCCTTCTACGACTCGATGATCGCCAAGCTCATCGTGCACGGCAGCACGCGCGACGAGGCGCTGGCGCGGCTCGATGCGGCGCTGGCGCAGGTGCAGATCGTGGGCGTGTCGACCAACGTGCAGTTCCTGCGCGGCATTCTCGCGACCGACTCGTTCTCGAAGGCCAACCTCGACACGGCGCTGATCGAGCGCGAGCGCGCCGTGCTGTTCGACCGCGAGGCACTGGGCCTGCCGCTCGCCGCCGCCGCCGCCATCACCCGCACGCTGATCGTTGAGCGTCCGGTTGGCGCACCCGACCCGTTCGAGCGGCGCGACGGCTGGCGCGCGATGGGCGAGTACCGGCGCCACTTCGACTTCGAGTTTCGCGGAGCCGAGCAGACCGCCCTGCTGACCTACAAGCGCGACGGCACCCTGTGGCTCGAAGCCGGCGGTGCGCAAGGCCCGCTGGTCGTGGGCCAGTTCCCGACGGGCGAGTTCGAAGTCGAGTTCGCGGGCACGCGGCAGACGCTCGATGTGCATCTGGACGGTGCCACGGCGCATGTGTTCGCGTCGAAGGGTGCGACGAAGATCACGGCCATCGACCGGCTGGGCCATGCCGGCGACACCCATGCCGAAGGCGGCCGGCTCACGGCGCCGATGCCCGGCAAGGTCGTGTCGTTCGCGGTCAAGGCCGGCGACAAGGTCAGCCGCGGCCAGCCGCTCGCGGTGATGGAAGCCATGAAGATGGAGCACACCATCGCCGCGCCGGCCGACGGCACCGTGGAAGAGCTGATGTTCGCGCCCGGCGAGCAGGTGGCCGAAGGCGACGAATTGCTGCGGATGGCCGCGGCAGCGGCTTGAGTCAGCCCACCACCACTTCGCTGATCTGCATCACAGGCGCGATGTCGGTGTAGTTCCTGATGTCGCCGAGGATCTCCTTTGCATGCGGGCCGAAGGCCGCCTGAAAAGCTTCGGTCGATTCGCAGAACACATGGCACATGCCGACATAGGTCGGCGGCGTGCCGGGTGCGCCGCCGGCGAGGCCCTTGTCGATGGTGTACGACTTGCAGGCGTCTCCCATGCGGGCCTTCAGAAGCGGCATGTGCGTGTCGCGGTAGTAGGCGTGGTCGAATCGGGCGCCCTCGGTGTAGGGGTACATCACGCTGACTTTGATCATTGCTTCGGTCTCCTGGTGTTTCGATGTCTTTGGTGGTCGCGCACCAGCATAGAAGAAGGCCTGGGGCGCTACAAGCGGCCATTGGTCATGGGCCCGGGCAGGCCGCGGCGTGGCCGGGCCCTCCAGCAGCCCGTCTAACGGCCCCCTCTAAGATTGGGCCATGAAAATCATCGTCTCTCTCACCGACAACCGCCCCGAACCGTGGATCGAAGGCCTCAAGGCCGAGTTGCCTGAAGCGCAGATCGAGACCTGGCAGCCGGGTGCCGCCCAGGCCGACCATGCCGTGGTGTGGGCGCCGCCGCAGCAGCTGCTCGACGAGCAGCCGCAGCTGCGCGGCTTGTTCAACATCGGCGCGGGCGTGGATGCGCTGCTCAAGCTGAAGGTTCCGCCGCAGACGCGCATCGTGCGGCTCGACGATGCCGGCATGTCGGTGCAGATGGCCGAGTACGTGTGCCACACGCTGATCCGGCACTTCCGCGAATTCGACGTCTACGAGGCCGATGCGCGCGAAGGGCGCTGGAGCTACCGCAAGCCGCGGATGCGGCGCGACTTTCCGGTTGGCATCATGGGCCTGGGCGTGCTGGGTGAAAGGGTTGCCAAGGCCGTGGCGCAGTTCGAGTTTCCGGTGCTGGGCTGGAGCCGTTCGCCCAAAGCCATCGATGGCGTGAAGGTGTTCAGCGGCGAGGCGCAGTTCGACGAGTTCCTGTCGTCCACGCGCGTGCTGGTCAACCTGCTGCCGCTGACCGATGCCACGCGCGGCATTCTCAACCGCAACACGCTCGGCAAGCTGCGGCCGGGCGGCTATCTCATCAGCATTGCGCGCGGCGCGCACCTGGTCGAAGACGACCTGATCCCGATGCTCGACGCGGGCCAGCTGGCGGGCGCCACGCTCGACGTGTTCCAGGTCGAGCCACTGCCCGCCGAGCATGCCTTCTGGCGCCATCCGAAGATCACGGTCACGCCGCACGGCTCGGCGCGCACGCTGCGCGAGGAATCCATTGCCCAGATCGCCGGAAAGATCCGCGCCATGGAGCAGGGCCTGCCGGTCAGCGGCGTGGTCGATTCCGTTCGGGGCTACTGACCGACTGCGTTCGCTGCCCGCCAGAAGTGGCGGCGATCGGCAAAAGGAGGGGTAGGCAGGGCAAACCCCGACGCGATTCGTTTTTCACATACACGAAAATTACTTCATGGTTGTGAAAACTGCTTTTCGCGTGATCGAGATCGTCGAGCTCTTCGCCCGGGAGAAGCAGCCGCTGGCGCTGTCCGAAATGGCGCGCCTGCTCGAAATGCCCGTGTCCAGCTGCCTCGGGCTGATTCGTACGCTCGAAGAGCAGGGCTACATGTACGAAACCGGCCGCCGTCAGGGCTACTACCCGACCGGCCGGCTGCTCGCCATGGCGCAGATCATCGCGGCGCACGACCCGGTGCTCGACCGCGTGCGGCCTGCGCTAGAAGAGCTGCGCGACGGCGCACGCGAAACCGTGTTGTTCGGCAAGTTCCGCGACCCGAACACTGTCGTCTACCTGGAAGTGCTGAGCGCGCCGCAGAGCATTCGCTACTCCGCCGAGTCGGGCGAAACCCGCCCGGCCTATGCCAACTCGATGGGCCGCGCGCTGCTTTCCACGCTCGCGCCCGAGGCGCGCCGCAAGCTGCTCGAAGCGACCCGGCTGCTGCCGCTGACCGACGCCACGCTGACCACCGCCGAGGCCATCGAAAAAGAACTCGAGCGCTCACCGGCACGCGGCTGGTACGGCAACCTGGGCGAAAGCATTCCGGACCTGGTCGGCCTTGCGTGGCCGCTGCGCATCGGAGGCGAGGCCTACGCCATCTCGGTGGCGGGCCCGCGCTATCGGCTGGAGCCCCGCATCGACGACGTGGCCGCCATGCTGCGCTCGGCCTGCCTGGCCATCGAACACAAAGGCTGAAAAAACAATGACATCTCCACGCTACTTCGTCCGCGAAAGCGAGATTGCCGGCTATCACCCGGCCAACCACACCGGCACGCTGAACAAGCGGCTCATCGGCCCTGAAACCGTGGGCGCGAAGCAGCTCGAGGTGCTGGTCGGGCACATCCAGAAGGGCAAGGGCGCGTTGCCCCATGCGCATCCCGGCATCGAGCAGGTCTGCTACATGCTCGAAGGTCGGGCCGTGGCCGAAGTCGGCGGCCAGCGGCAAGAGCTGCACCCCGGCGACAGCTGCTTTTTTCCGGCCGACGCAATGCACACCTTCACGGTGGTGAGCGACGAGCCGGTGCGCGTGCTGGTCATCTACAGCCCGCCGTACGAGGAACTGCCGGAGCGCGTGATCCGGCCCTGACCGACAACAACCCGGAGACAGACAACATGCAGACGACGAAGAACGCGACAGAAACAGTCGCGGTGGCAAGCCGCCGCCGTTTCATTTCCATCGGAGCCGCGGCAGGCCTTGCCGGCGCGGCGCCGTGGGCCTTTGCGCAAGAGGGCTATCCGAAGCAGCCGATCAAACTCATCGTGCCCTTCGCAGCCGGCAGCGGCACTGATGCGGTGGCGCGCATCACCGCGCAGATGCTGGGCGAGGCACTGAAGACCTCGGTCATCGTCGACAACCGCGCCGGTGCCAACGGCGTGATTGCCGCCGAGTTCGTGGCCAAGGCGCCGCCCGACGGCTACACGCTCTTCATGACGACCAACACCACGCACTCGGCGAACCCGAGCCTGATGAAGTCGCTGCCCTACGACCCGGTGAAGGACTTCGCGCCCGTGAGCCGCATGGGCAACCTGCCGTTCATGCTGGTGGTGAACAACGACCTGCCGGTGAAGAGCGTGGCCGAGCTGCTGGCCTGGGGCCGTGCCCATCCGGGCAAGCTCACTTATGCAAGCGGCAACAGCACCGGCATCGTGAGTGGCGCCACGCTGTCGCGCATGAGCGGCGTGCCGATGCTGCACGTGCCTTACAAGAGCACGCCGCCGGCCATTGCCGACCTGATCGGCGGGCAGGTGTCGATGATGGTGGTCGACCTGGCTGCGGGGCTCGCGACGGTGAAGGCCGGCAAGATGCGCGCGATTGCCGTCACCACGCAAGAGCGCACCAAGCTCTTTCCCGAACTGCCGCCATTGGCCGATACGCCCGAACTCAAGGGCTTCGACATCACGTCTTGGAACGGCGTGTTCGCGCCTGCAGGTACGCCTCGCGACATCGTGCTGAAGCTGAACAAGGTGCTGTCGGAAATGGCGAACGGCGCGGTGTTCCGCGAGCGGGTGGCGAAGCTGGGGTTCGATGCGTTCGGCAGCACGCCTGAAGAGTTGGGTGCGTTCACTGTGGCGGAACTGGCCAAGTGGAAGAAGCTGATTCAGGCCGCCGGCATTCAACCGGAATGAGTTCGCCCGACACTTCCGCCGGACCTCTCGACGGCATCCGCATCCTCGACCTCACGGCGGTAGTGATGGGACCCTACGCCACGCAGACGCTCGGCGACCTGGGCGCGGACATCATCAAGGTCGAGCCGCCTTCAGGCGACAACCTGCGCGCGGTCGGTCCGATGCGCAATGCCGGCATGGGCGCGATGGCGCTGCACCTCAACCGCAACAAGCGCTCGATCGTGCTCGACCTGAAGCAGCCCGAAGGCCGCGAGGCGTGCCTGCGGCTCGCGGCCGGCTGCGATGCGCTCATCTACAACACGCGGCCGCAGGCAATGGCGCGGCTCGGGCTTGGCTACGAAGCGGTGGCCGCGGTCAACCCGAAGATCGTCTACCTCGGCGCGTTCGGCTACGGCGAAAAAGGCCCGTATGCCGGCAAGCCCGCGTACGACGACCTGATCCAGGGCGCGGCCGGCGTCGCCTCGCTCTTTGCGCAGCAAAGTGGCGGCGCACCACGCTACGCCCCGGTCACGCTGGCTGACCGCGCCGTGGGTTTGCAGGCAGCCATCGCCCTGCTGGCTGCTGTGCTGCATGCTCAGCGCACCGGCCAGGGCCAGGCGGTGGAAGTGCCGATGTTCGAGGCGCTTTCGCAGTTCGTCATGGGCGACCATCTCGGTGGCCACAGCTTCGAGCCGCCGCTCGGTCCGACCGGTTATGCGCGCCTGCTCGCGCCGCACCGCAAGCCCTACGCCACGGCCGATGGCTACCTGAGCGTTCTGATCTACAACGACAAGCACTGGCAGGCCTTCTTCGACGTGATCGGCCGGCCCGAGCTGCGCGACTCGCCGATGTTCGGCACGCACACCGCGCGCGCCGCGAACATTGGTGCGGTCTACGCGTTCGTGGCCGAGGTGATGGCCACGCGTGGCAGCGACGAATGGATAGCGGTGCTCGAAGCAGCCGACATCCCGGTCGCGCGCCTGCACAGCACCGAGAGCCTGCTGGACGACCCGCATCTGCGCGCGGTCGATTTCTTTCCCGAACTCGACCACCCGAGCGAGGGCCGCATCCGCACGCTCGCGCCGGTCGGCCGCTACAGCGCCACGCCCGCGGCCATTCGCCGGCCCGCGCCGCGCATCGGCGAACAGAGTGTCGAGTTGCTGCGCGAAGCCGGCTATGCAAGCGAAGAGATCGAACGGATGCTCGCGCGCGGCGTGACGCTGCAGCCGGAACCCACGAAGGACAGCGAATGAACTTTTCCCTGAACGAAGACCAGCGCTCGCTGGTCGCCGCCATCGAGCGCCTCTGCGAAGACTTTCCCGCCGACTACTGGCGCGACCACGACGACCGCGCCGCGTTCCCGCACGAGTTCCACCGCGCCGTGGCGGACAGCGGCTGGCTCGGCATCGCGATGCCCGAGGCGCAAGGCGGCGCGGGGCTCGGCATCACCGAAGCGGCGCTGATGATGCGCGCCATCAGCGCCTCGGGGGCTGGCATGTCGGGTGCGTCTTCGGTGCACATGAACATCTTCGGACTCAACCCCGTGGTGGTGTTCGGCAGCGAGGCGCAGCGCCAGCGCTTCTTGCCGCCGCTGATCGCCGGCACCGAGAAGGCCTGCTTCGCCGTGACCGAGCCCGACGCGGGGCTCGACACCACGAGCCTCAAGACGCAGGCGGTGCGCCAGCCCAACGGCAGCTACCTGCTGCACGGCCGAAAGATCTGGATATCGACCGCGCAGGTGGCCGACCGCATGCTGATCCTCACGCGCACCACGCCGATTGACCAGGTGAAGAAGCCCACGCAGGGCCTCACGCTGTTCTACACGCCGCTGGACCGCAGCAAGGTCGAGGTGCGTGAGATCCACAAGCTGGGGCGCGCGGCGGTGGACTCGAACATGCTCTTCATCGATGGGCTCCAGGTGCCCGAGGAAGATCGCATCGGCGAAGAAGGCCGCGGTTTCGAGTACATCCTGCATGGGCTCAACCCCGAGCGCATCCTGATTGCAGCCGAGGCCATCGGCATGGGCCGCGCCGCGCTGCGCATTGCCTCGCAGTACGCACAGGAGCGCATCGTGTTCGGCCGGCCCATCGGCCAGAACCAGGGCGTTGCGCATCCGCTTGCGCGCGCCTGGGCCAACCTCGAGGCCGCCGACCTGATGGTGTTCAAGGCCGCTACGCTGTACGACGCGGGCGAGCCGTGCGGCATCGAGGCCAATGCCGCCAAGTACCTAGCGGCCGAAGCGGCGCACGACGCCTGCCAGAACGCGGTTCTCACGCTGGGCGGCATGGGCTATGCGAAGGAATACCATGTGGAGCGGCTGCTGCGCGAGAGCTACATTCCGCGCATTGCGCCGGTCAGCCCGCAGATGATCCTGAACTTCATCGCGGAAAAAGCGCTCGGCTTGCCCAAGTCGTACTGATGTTGTCCATGCCATGAATCCACCTGCCGTCACTCGTCATCTCGTCATCCGTGGCCTGGTGCAGGGCGTGGGCTATCGCTGGTCGATGGTGCAGGCCGCGCGGCGCCTGGGCGTGTGCGGCTGGGTGCGCAACCGCCGCGACGGCAGCGTGGAGGCGATGGCCTTCGGGCCGGCTGCGGCGGTCGATGCGCTCGTCGCCTGGGCCCGCAGCGGTCCGGACGGCGCACACGTGGATGCACTGGAAGCGGAAGAAGCCCCTGCGCCCGCCGAGCCGCCGTCGGATTTCGTGCAGCGCGAAACGGCGTGAACCGCCGCGCTGGCGCGATCTGCAACGCCGCTGGCAGGCATTGCAACCCTTGGCGCAGGCGCGGCCGAGCACGGCGGACGCAGACGGCCGACAATTGGCGCACGCTTTTTCCTTCCCCCAGCGAACCCAGAGAAACGCCATGAAACTCCCCGCCAAGGTCAAGATCGTCGACGTCGGTCCGCGCGACGGACTGCAGAACGAGAAGCAGCCGGTCTCGGCTGAAGTCAAGATCGGGCTGGTGCATCGCCTGCAGGACGCCGGCCTGAAGGAGATCGAGGTCACCAGCTTCGTGAGCCGCAAGTGGGTGCCGCAGATGGCAGACAACGCCGAGGTGATGCACGGCATAAGCCGCAAGCCCGGCGTGCGCTACTCGGTGCTCACGCCCAACATGAAGGGCTTCGAAGCCGCCATTGCCGCGCCGCGCGAAGAGTGGCCCGACGAGATCGTGGTGTTCGGCGCTGCGAGCGAGGCCTTCAGCCAGAAGAACATCAACTGCTCGATTGCCGAGAGCATCGAGCGTTTTGCGCCGGTGGTGGCCGCGGCTCGCGAGAAGGGCATCGACGTGCGCGGCGCCATGTCGTGCACGGTGGGCTGCCCGTACGAAGGCGAGGTTGCACCCGAGCGTGTGGGCATGCTGGCGAAGCTGATGAAGGACATCGGCGTGCAGCGCGTGGATGTGGCCGACACCATCGGCGTGGGCACGCCGGGTAAGGTGCGGGCTGCCATCGAGGCCACGCTGGCGCACTTCGGCGTGGACCACATCTCGGGCCACTTCCACGACACCTACGGCCAGGCGCTGGTCAACACGCTGGCCTCGCTGGAGCTGGGGGTCTGGAATTTCCAGTCGTCCTCCGCCGGGCTGGGCGGCTGCCCCTACGCCAAGGGCGCCACGGGCAATGTGGCGACCGAAGACGTGGTGTACATGCTGCACGGCATGGGCATCGCCACCGGCATCGACCTGGACAAGCTGATCGACGCGGGCGTGTACATCAGCGATGCGCTGGGCCGCGAGCCGAATTCGCGGGCGTCGAAGGCGATCCGCACGAAAAGGGCGGGATGATGAGCAACGACGAAAAGCGTGGAGGCAACTGATGTGCGGCGCTGAACTTCATTCGCTGCCCGAGGGCGTGCAGCGCGTTTCGCGTGCGCTGCAGGACGCGGGCCACCCCCATTCGCCGCGCATGCTCGACGATGCCTGCCGCACCGCGCAGCAGGCGGCCGATGCGCTCGGCATCCTGGTCGGGCAGATCGCCAAGAGCATCATCTTCCGTCGCAAGAGCGACGACGCGGCGGTGCTGGTCATCACCTCGGGCGACAAGCGTGTCGACGAGAAGAAGGTCGACGCACTCATCGGCAAGACCGGCCGCGCCGACGCAGAGTTCGTGAAGGCGCGCACCGGCTTCACCATCGGCGGCGTCTCACCGGTAGGGCATGCGACGGAGCCGGTGGTTCTGATCGACCGCGAGCTGTTCCGCTTCGAGGAGATCTGGGCCGCGGCCGGGCATCCGCATGCGGTGTTCCAGCTGCGCCCGCAAGACCTCGAGAAGCTCACCGGCGCGCCGGTGGCCGACGTGGTGTGAACTTCGACGCCGCGGAACTGCTGGCCGAGCGCGCCACCGCCGTACAGCGCTCGGCCGGCGATGCGCCTTCGCCCTGCACCTCCGTCTGCCGCATGGACCGCCAGAGCGGCTTTTGCGAAGGGTGCCTGCGCACCATTCCCGAGATTGCGGCCTGGAGCAAGATGGACGACGCAGCGCGGCGCGGCGTGTGGCGTGCAATAGAGTTGCGGGCACGCGCCGGCATCTGGCGGCTCCCCGAGGCATCTGGAGACAACCACGCATGAAGCACATCGACTTTTACCTGGACTTCATCTCGCCCTACGCGCACCTTGCGTTCGAGCACCTGCCAGAGGCGCTCGAAGGCCTGAGCTACAGCGTGGCCTACAAGCCCGTGCTGCTCGGCGCACTGCTCAAGCACCACGGCCAGCTCGGCCCCGCGGAGATTCCAGCCAAGCGCGCCTGGACCTACCGCCATGTGCTCTGGCTCGGCCATGCGAACGGCATTCACATCGAGATGCCCGCATCGCATCCGTACAGCCCGCTGCCGCACCTGCGGCTTGCGGTCTCGACTTCGGAGGACGGCAGCATCAGCCGCCTTACGGGAGAGACGATTTTTCGCAACGTGTGGCGCGGTGGAGAAGAGGCCGGCGATGCCGCGCGCCTGGCCGCGCTGGCTGCGCAACTCAAGCCCAAGCGTGACATGAACAGCGACGAGAGCAAGGCCCTGCTCAAGCGCAATACCGACGAAGCGCTGCAGGCGGGCGTGTTCGGCACGCCCGCCTATGCGGTGGACGGCCGCCTGTTCTGGGGCTTCGACGGGCTTGCGATGCTGCGCGCCTACCTGGCCGGCGACACGTGGTTCGACGGACCGCAATGGGCCGGTGCCGACCAGCGGCCTTCGATGCTGCGCAGCAGCAAAAACTGATTGGTGGTTTCCCGATTTCTTACAACCTGAAACGAGCCCTGCGGGTTTCACCTTAATCCGTAAGCGTCGGTTCAGTTTCGCGAAAGGCTCGGGTCAGTCGCGCCTCCAAGAATGCCTCACGGTCCCGAATGCCGGGGCTGAACGAACGCATACACAGGAGACGACGCAAATGGCAGCAACACTGGATTCGAGGGGGATGCCGCATCCGGCCCCCCGGCCCATGTCCGCGGAGGAAAAGAAGGTCATCTTCGCTTCCTCGCTTGGCACGGTGTTCGAGTGGTACGACTTCTACCTTTACGGTTCGCTGGCCGCGATCATCGCGAAGCAGTTCTTCAGCGGCCTCGATGCGGGCGCCGCCTTCATCTTTGCGCTGCTGGCATTTGCCGCGGGCTTCCTGGTACGGCCGTTCGGCGCCATCGTGTTCGGCCGCCTGGGCGACATGATCGGACGCAAGTACACCTTCCTGGTCACCATCCTGATCATGGGCCTGTCGACCTTCATCGTCGGCCTGCTGCCCAGCTACGCGACCATCGGCGTTGCCGCACCGGTGATCCTGATTGCACTGCGCATGCTGCAGGGCCTTGCGCTCGGCGGTGAGTACGGCGGTGCCGCCACCTACGTGGCCGAGCACTCGCCGCACGGCAAGCGCGGCGCCTACACCTCGTGGATCCAGACCACCGCAACGCTCGGCCTGTTCCTGAGCCTGCTGGTCATCCTGGGTGTGCGCACCTGGCTCGGCGAACAGGCGTTCGGCGACTGGGGCTGGCGCATTCCCTTCCTGGTGTCGATCGCACTGCTCGGCATCTCGGTGTGGATTCGCCTGTCGCTTAGCGAGTCGCCCGCCTTCCAGAAGATGAAGGCCGAGGGCAAGACCTCGAAGGCGCCGCTGTCCGAATCGTTCGGCCAGTGGAAGAACCTCAAGATCGTGATCCTGGCGCTCATCGGCCTGACCGCCGGCCAGGCCGTGGTCTGGTACACGGGCCAGTTCTATGCGCTGTTCTTCCTGACGCAGCAGCTCAAGGTCGATCCCACCACCGCCAACCTGATGATCGCCGCCTCGCTGCTGCTGGGCACGCCGTTCTTCGTGGTGTTCGGCACGCTGTCCGACAAGATCGGCCGCAAGCCGATCATCATGGCGGGCTGCCTGCTGGCCGTGGTGACCTACTTCCCGGTCTTCAAGATGATCACGGAATATGCCAACCCCGACCTGGCCCGCGCGCAAGCGACCGCCGGCGTCACGGTGACAGCCGATCCGAAGTCGTGCTCGTTCCAGGGCAACCCGGTGGCACGCGAGATCGACTTCAGGAGCTCTTGCGACATTGCCAAGCGCTACCTGGTGCAGAACTCGGTGAGCTACGACAACGTCGAAGGCGCCCCCGGCTCCAAGGCCATCGTCAAGATCGGCAGCAAGACCATCGAAGCACCGGTCGGCAACGTGGTCAACCTGAAGTTCGACGAATCGTCCGCCAAGGAAATCGCAGCCTTCAAGAAGGCCGTGGCCGACGACCTGAAGGTGGCGGGCTATCCGGCCAAGGCCGACCCCGCCAAGATGAACAAGCTGATGGTCGTGGCGCTGCTGTTCTGGCTGGTGCTGCTAGTCACCATGGTGTACGGCCCCATTGCCGCCATGCTGGTCGAGTTGTTCCCCACGCGCATCCGCTACACCTCGATGAGCCTGCCGTATCACATCGGCAACGGCTGGTTCGGCGGCCTGCTGCCGACCACCGCCTTCGCTATCGTGGCGACCACCGGCAACATGTACAACGGCCTCTGGTACCCGATCATCATCGCCGCGGTGACGCTGGTCGTGGGCACGCTCTTCATCCGCGAGACGAAGGACGTGGACATCTACGCCAACGACTGACGCGAGGCATGTTCGACAGGAGGGCGCAAGCCGGCCCTCCGTTCAACAAAGGGGCTTCATGCCGTCGGCATGAGGCCTTTTTCTTGAACCCATTGAACCCCCATCAGGAGATTGAACCCATGTGGAAACTCGTTTTCGGCTTCGTCATCTTTGCCGCTGTTGCCCTTTACGTGATTTCGAAGGGCGGTGACAAGATCGACATGTCCGGCGAGAAGCACGGCGGCGATGTGACGCACGAGCCCGCGCCCGCTACCCCGGCGGCCCCCGCAGCGCCTGCTGCGCCCGCCAAATAAGCCGCTATCGCTTGAAGCGGCCTTCGCTGACGATCGACAGGTCGACGTAGTCGATGCCTGTGTGGTCCTGCGGCGAATAATTCACGTCGAGCTTGCCGCCCACGTCGTAGCGAAAACGGTTGAGCGTGGCGATCAGCCTGGCGCGGGTCGGCCTGGGGCCGGTGCGGCGCAGGGCCTCCACCAGCACCTTGGTAGCCACAAAGCCCTCGAGGAATGCCGGCGACAGCTCGGTCTGGCCCCGGGCCTGCGCGAGCGCCATCGCTTCCTTGACCAGCGGATGGCCGAGCGCGCGCTCGTAGGGCAGCACCTGCGTCACGATCACGCCGGTGCTGGCGGAGCCGAGCTCCTTGATGAAGCCTGACGCCGCGTTGTTCGACAGCGTGATGATCTGCGCCGCCGAGCCCGCGGCGCGCAGCGCCTTCACGCCGTCGGTTACCGCGGTGCCGGAGCCTATCCACAGCACCGCCTGCGCGTTGGCCTTGATGAGCTGCGGCACGATCGCCGCGTAGTCGGGCTTGCTGCGGTCGGCAAGCGCAAGCACGGCCGGCGCCAGCCCGGCCCGCTCGAAGCCCCGGCTCGCGCCTTCCATCGCGTCCCTGCCGAAAGCATCGTCGGCCTGCACCACCGCAATGCGCTGGATGCCGGTGGTGTACAGGTGCTGCACCGCCGTTTCAGCCTCGCGCTGGTAGGTCGAGCGCACGTTGAATACGTTTTTCTGCAGCGGCTTGTGCAGCGCCATGGCGCCGGTCGAAGGGCCGACCAGCGCCACGCCGTGTTGGTCGAGCAGGGGAATGACGGCAAGGGTGTTGGGCGTGCCCCGGTTGAGCAGCAGCGCCAGCACCTTCTTGTCCTCGATGAGGATTCGGGTGTTCTCGAGCGAGCGCCTGGGGTCCAGGCCGTCGTCCAGCCGGATCACCTCGATCTGCTGGCCGTGGACACCGCCTTGGGCATTCACATGGTCGATGACCAGTTGCGAGCCCATGATCGTTTCCTTCACGCCCACCGCCGCCGGGCCCGACAGGTCGGCCGACTGCCCGATGACGATCTGCGCCGATGCGCCGGAGACCGCCGCGGCCAAGCCCACGGCCAAGAAAAGCGCGGCGGCGCGGAACCTGTACATCTTCATCGAACGAGCCTTTACGCGAAGCGGATGCTTCCGTCGGAAGATGCGCAAATGTGTTGCAGCGAGTGGCGTTCACTCGCTCGTGGAAACCCTGTCAAACCATAGTTTCCTATGGAATGGACAGGGAGCCCCGCAACAACGCGGCCCGCGCGGGCGCGGTTTACCGCTTGAAGCGGCCGTCGCTGATGATGGCCAGGTCGGCGAAGTCGATGCCCGAATGGTCCTGCGGCGAATAGCTCACTTCCAGGCCGCCGAGGTCATAGGCGCGCAGCGTTTCAAGCGCCGCAAGCACCTTGGCGCGCGTGGGCTTGGGCCCGGCGCGGCGCAGCGCCTCCACCAGCACCTTGGCCGAGGCAAAGCCCTCGAGCGCCGCGGGCGAGAGTTCGGTCTGGCCCTTGGCCTGCGCAAGCGCCATGGCTTCCTTCACCATCGGGTAGCTGATGGAGCGCTCGCTCGGGAACACCTGCGTCACGATCACGCCCTTGCTCGCGTCGCCCAATTGCTTGATGAAGCCCGACGAGGCGTTGTTCGACAAGGTGACCACCTGCGCGAAGGAGCCACCCGCGCGCAGCGCCTTGATGCCTTCGACCACTGCCACGCCCGAGCCGATCCAGAGCACCGCCTGCGCATTGGCGTCCTTGATGGCCGGCACGATGGACTTGTAGTCCGGCTTCTCGCGGTCGGCCGGCACAGTGACGATGGGCTTGGCCTGGGCCTTGGAAAAGCCGGTCATTGCGCCTTCGAGCGCGTCCTGGCCGAAGGAGTCGGTCACGTAGACCACCGCAATGCGGGCGATGCCGGTGGTGAGCAGGTGCTGGATCGCCTTTTCCGCTTCGCGCTGGTAGGTGGCGCGCACGTTGAACACGTGCTTGAGAACCGGCTTGTGCAGTGCCATGGCGCCGGTGGAAGGCGCGATGAGCGGCACGCCGTGCTTGTCGAGCCAGGGCACGATGGCCTGGGAATGCGGGGTGCCGCGGCTCAGGAACAGCGCCAGCACCTTCTTGTCTTCGATCAGCACGCGGGCGTTCTCGCTGGCGCGCTTCACGTCGAAGGCGTCGTCCATGCGGAGGATCTCGATCTTCTCGCCGTGAATGCCGCCCTGGGCGTTGGCGGCATCGATCACCAGCTGGGCACCGCCCAGGGCTTCGTTCACGCTGGCGGCCACCGATCCGGTCACGCCGGTCGTCTGGCCAATCAGGATCTGGGCCGAAGCGGCCGTAGCGGCCATCGTCAGGAGGGCGGCGCAAAGCGCGTGCAGCGTCTTCATGGGTGGTCGTCCGGAGGTGTTCGGGTAAACGTAAATAAAATCGTCTATTTGTTACTCAAAGTGTCTTTGACTGAATCCGTATAAACCCCTGCACGGGCACAGTCCATGTGACGGAGTGCACAAATTCGTCACCAGCCACTCCCTAGAATGTTTGCCCCACCCCCCAAGGCACTCATGACACAGGGCTCCATCCGGATTCGCGGCGCGCGCCAGCACAACCTCCAGAACCTCGACCTCGACATCCGCACAGGCGAGATGACCGTGGTTACCGGGCCCAGCGGCTCGGGCAAGTCGAGCCTCGTGTTCGACACCCTCTATGCCGAAGGCCAGCGGCGCTATGTGGAGACCTTCTCCGCCTATGCGCGCCAGTTCCTGGACCGCATGGACAAGCCGGCCGTCGACAAGGTGGAGGGCGTGCCGCCCGCCATTGCCATCGACCAGACCAACCCGGTGCGCTCGTCGCGCTCCACGGTCGGCACGATGACCGAGTTGAACGACCACCTGAAGCTGCTGTATGCGCGCGCGGCCCAGCTGTTCGACCGCGAAACCGCGTTGCCGGTGCGCCACGATTCGCCGGACAGCATCTATGCGCAGATTGCCGAGCGCGCGGCTGCGGCGGGCGATCCACGGCTTGTGGTCACCTTTCCGGTCGAACTGCCCGCGGGCACTTCGGCGGACGAAGTCACGCAGTGGCTGTCGGCCAGCGGCTTCACGCGCGTGCAGGCGGAGCGCGAGGTGGCCACGCCCACCGGGCCGCGCAAGATGCTCGACGTGGTGGCTGACCGCTTCCGCATTTCGAGCGCCGAGCGGTCGCGCGTGGTCGAAGCCATCGAGGTGGCTTTGAAACGGGGCAGTGGCCGCGTCACCGTGCACGCCACGGGCGCGGAGGAAAACGCGCCCACCGAAGTGTGGAAGTTCTCGACCGGCCTGCACTGCCCCGAGAGCGACATCCGCTACACCGACCCGATCCCGTCGATGTTCTCGTTCAACTCGGCGGTGGGCGCCTGCGACACCTGCCGCGGCTTCGGCCGGGTGATTGGCGTCGACCTGGGCCTGGTGATTCCGAACGACAAGCTCACGCTGCGCGCCGGCGCGATCAAGACCATCCAGACGCCCGCGTGGAAAGAAGCGCAGGACGACCTGATGCGCCACGCCGAGGCGGCCGGCATTCCGCGCGACACCCCCTGGAACAAGCTCACCGACGAGCAGAAGCACTGGGTGATCGAGGGCACGCCCAATTACAAGGAAGGCAACTGGAACAAGCAGTGGTACGGCGTGCGCCGCTTCTTCGGCTACCTGGAGAGCAAGGCCTACAAGATGCACATTCGCGTGCTCTTGTCGAAGTACCGCAGCTACACGCCGTGCCCGGTGTGCAGCGGCGCGCGGCTCAAGCTCGACAGCCTGCTGTGGCGCATCGGCAGCAAGGAAGACGCCGATGCCGTGCTGGAGCCGGCCAAGCGCTTCATGCCGACCGGCGCCAAGTGGACCCGCGCGCAACTCGAGGCGCTGCCGGGGCTGTGCCTGCATGACCTGATGCTGTTGCCGATTGAGCGGTTGCGGCGCTTCTTCGACCAGCAGCAGCCCTCACCCCAACCCTCTCCCGCAGGCGGGAGAGGGGGCAAGACGGGGCCCGATCCACTCCCTCTCCCGCTTGCGGGAGAGGGCCGGGGTGAGGGCGAAATCCAGGCCCTCAAGCTCCTCTTCGAGGAAATCACTACCCGCCTGCGCTACCTGCACGACGTGGGCATCGGGTACCTCACGCTCGACCGCCAGAGCCGCACGCTTTCGGGCGGCGAGGTGCAGCGCATCAATCTCACCACCGCGCTCGGCACCTCGCTGGTCAACACGCTCTTCGTGCTCGACGAGCCCAGCATCGGCCTGCATCCGCGCGACATGAACCGCATTACCGAGGCCATGCTTCGCCTGCGCGATGCCGGCAACACGCTGGTGGTGGTCGAGCACGACCCGGCCGTGATGCTCGCTGCCGACCGCGTGATCGACATGGGCCCCGGCCCCGGTGTGCGCGGCGGGCAGATCGTGTTCGACGGCAGCACCGACCAGCTGCGCGATGCCGACACGCTCACCGGCCAATACCTGGGCGGGCGCAAGAAGATCGGCATGGGCTTCAAGCGGCTCGTGAGCGAGAACACGCACCGCCTCATTCTTGAAGGTGCGCGCGAGCACAACCTGCAGAACGTGACGGTCGAGTTTCCGCTCGCGCGCCTGGTGTGCGTGACCGGCGTCAGCGGCTCGGGCAAGTCGACGCTGATCCAGGACGTGCTGGCGCCCGCGCTCATGCGCCACTTTGGCAAGGCCACCGAAACGCCCGGCGCGCACGACCGCCTGCTGGGCGCCGATCACCTGGGCGACGTGGTCTTTGTCGACCAGTCGCCCATCGGCAAGACGGCGCGCTCCAACCCGGCGAGCTATGTGGGCGCATGGGACGCGATTCGCGAGATCTTCGCCACCGCCGCGCTCTCGCGCCAGCGCGGCTACACCGCGAGCAAGTTCAGCTTCAACTCGGGCGACGGGCGCTGCCCGACCTGCGGCGGCTCGGGTTTCGAGCACGTCGAGATGCAGTTCTTGTCGGACGTGTATCTGCGCTGCCCCGATTGCGACGGCAAGCGCTACCGCCCTGAAATCCTGGAAGTGAAGGTGGAGCGCAAGGGCAAGAGCTACAACGTGGCTGACGTGCTCGAACTCACCGTGGCCGAAGCGGCTGCCGTGTTCGAGGCCGACCGCGACGTGCTGCGCGTGCTGCAGCCCATTTCCGACGTGGGGCTCGACTACGTGAAGCTCGGCCAGCCGGTGCCCACGCTAAGCGGCGGCGAGGCGCAGCGCCTGAAGCTCGCGGGCTTTCTTGCGGAAGCGGCGAAGAACGGCACCGCCAGCAAGCAATCGGTCGCACGCAAGGGCACGCTGTTTCTCTTCGACGAGCCGACCACAGGCCTGCACTTCGACGACATTGCGCGCCTGATGCGCGCGCTGCGCAAGCTGCTCGACGCAGGGCATTCGCTGATCGTGATCGAGCACAACCTTGACGTGATCCGCGCGAGCGACTGGTGCATCGACCTTGGCCCCGAAGGCGGCGAGGGCGGCGGCCAGGTGGTGGCCGAGGGCACGCCCGAGCAGTTGCGTGAGAACCGCGCCTCGCTGACCGGTGCGGCGCTGGCCGACTACGAGTTGGCCATCGGCCCCGAGGCCTACAAGGTGGCCGAGCGCGCCGCGCGGCGCTATGTGGCCAATGCGAAGACGGCACCGGGCGGCAAGGCGATCGAGATCGTCAACGCGCGCGAGCACAACCTGAAGAACCTCAGCGTCAATATTCCGCGCGGCAAGTTCAGCGTGGTGACGGGCGTCAGTGGGTCGGGCAAGTCGACGCTGGCCTTCGACATCCTGTTCAACGAAGGACAGCGGCGGTATCTCGAATCGCTCAATGCCTATGCGCGCAGCATCGTGCAGCCCGCGGGCCGGCCCGAAGTGGATGCGGTGTACGGTATTCCGCCCACGGTGGCCATCGAGCAGCGCCTGTCGCGCGGCGGCCGCAAGAGCACGGTGGGCACCACCACCGAGGTGTGGCACTTCTTGCGATTGCTGTACGTCAAGCTGGGTATCCAGCACTGCACGCACGACGGCGCGGCCGTGCAGCCGCAGACGCCCGACAGCATTGCGGCGCAGCTGATGCGCAACTTCAAGGGCCAGCACATCGGCCTGCTGGCACCGCTGGTGAGCAACCGCAAGGGCGTGTACACCGAGCTGGCCGACTGGGCGAGGCCGCGTGGCTTTACGCACCTGCGCGTGGACGGGGAGTTTCTTCCGACCACGGGCTTTCCGCGCATCGACCGCTTCAAGGAACACAGCATCGAGCTGCCGGTGGCCAGCCTCGACGTGCTGCCCTCGAAGGAAACCGAACTGCGCGAGGCGCTGACCAAGGCGCTGGAGCACGGCAAGGGCGTGGTGCATGTGCTGAGCGAGCTCGACGGCCTGAAGGCCGCGATGATGGCCGGCGTATCGGCGCACGGCATCGGCCGCGTGAATGTGTTCTCCACATTGCGCGCCTGCCCGGTCTGCAGCACCAGCTATGCCGAGCTCGACCCGCGCCTGTTCAGCTACAACAGCAAGCACGGCTGGTGCCCCGATTGCGTGGGCACCGGCGTCAAGCTCAGCAAGGACCAGCGCAAGGTCTTCGACGACTCGGTTCGCGACGATGACAACAAGGGCCGCGAGCAGACCTTTGCCGAGCCCGAGGTGGAAGACCTGGTCGACGTGGCGTGCCCCACCTGCGAAGGCACCCGGCTCAATGCCACGGCGCGCGCGGTGAGCTTCGGCGCATCGCTGGCGGACGGCATGGGCGGCATCGGCATTACCGAACTCGCGCGCATGAGCGTGACCGAAGTGCGGCAATGGTTCGAAGGGCTCGCATTGACCGGCCGCGAAGCCGAGATCGCGCGCGACCTGGTGCCCGAAATCAAGAGCCGGCTCGAGTTTCTCGAAGAGGTGGGCCTGGGATACCTCACGCTCGACCGCGGCGCGCCCACGCTGAGCGGCGGCGAGGCGCAGCGCATTCGGCTTGCGGCGCAGCTCGGCAGTAACCTGCAGGGCGTATGCTATGTGCTCGACGAGCCGACCATCGGCCTGCATGCGCGCGACAACCAGATATTGCTCGACGCGCTGCACAAGCTCGGCGACAAGGGCAACACGCTGGTGGTGGTGGAGCATGACGAAGACACCATCCGCCGCGCGGACCACATCATCGACATCGGCCCCAGCGCGGGCAAGCGGGGCGGCCGCCTCGTTGCGGAAGGCTCGGTGGCCGACATCCAGTCGGCAGGCGATTCGCAAACCGGCCGCTACCTGCGCGACGCCATCAAGCATCCGCTGCAGGCGCGCCGGCTGATTCCCTCGCCCGACCCGAAGGCGGAAGACAGCGGCAACTGGCTCACGGTGCACGGCGCCGACCTGCACAACCTGCAGGACGTGACCGCCACGCTGCCGCTGCACCGCCTGGTGGTGGTCACCGGCGTGAGCGGCTCGGGCAAATCCACACTTGCGCGCGACGTGCTGCTGGCCAGCGTGCAGGCCGTGGTGGTGCAGCGCATGACCAAGGCCGGCCGCGACGCGGATGCCGCGGGCAAGCGCCCCGCATGGTCCGGCTGCGATCGCGTGGAGGGCTACGAAACCATCGACCGCGTGCTCGAGGTCGACCAGACCCCCATCGGCAAGACGCCGCGCAGCTGCCCGGCCACCTACATCGGCTTCTGGGACACCATCCGCAAGCTGTTTGCCGACACGCTCGAAGCCAAGGCGCGTGGCTACGGCCCGGCGCGCTTCAGCTTCAACACCGGCGAAGGTCGCTGTCCCGGCTGCGAAGGGGCGGGTGTGCGCACCATCGAGATGAGCTTCCTGCCCGACGTGAAGGTGCCCTGCGAGGTGTGCCACGGCGCGCGCTTCAACCCAGAGACGCTGGCGGTGAGCTGGCGCGGAAAGAGCATTGGCGACGTGCTGCAGATGGAAGTGGACGAGGCGGTGGAGTTCTTTGCCGCCATGCCCAACATCAGCCATCCGCTGCAGCTGTTGAAAGACGTCGGCCTCGGCTACCTCACGCTGGGGCAGCCCTCGCCCACGCTCTCGGGCGGCGAGGCGCAGCGCATCAAGCTGGTGACCGAGCTCAGCAAGGTGCGCGACGACGTCACGCGCCGTGGACAGAAGGCGCCGCACACGCTGTACGTGCTCGACGAGCCGACCGTGGGCCTGCACATGGCCGACGTCGAGAAGCTGATCCGCGTGCTGCACCGGCTGGTGAATGGCGGCCACAGCGTGGTGGTGATCGAGCATGACCTTGACCTGATCGCCGAGGCCGACTGGATCATCGATCTGGGCCCCGAGGGCGGCAACGCCGGCGGGCGCATCGTTGCCGCGGCACCGCCGGAAGAGGTGGTTCGGCTGGGTACCCATACGGGCGTGGCGCTGGCGCCGGTGCTGACCAGATAGCGCAACACCGCGGGCCGGCCAACGCCTGTCCGCGGGGGCTCGCAAAGCGCCGGAAGCGGGCGCACAATGGCTTCAATCCTTGGCGCAGGCGCATCCTGAATCAGCCATGGGGGATCGAGTCGGGTGACAGGATGAAGCGCCGTGCCGGGGCTACGCAAGGAGCCATGTCATGACCCGCTTCATCGATGTTCACAGCCTGGTTCGCCTGGTGGATGAAACCGGCGTTCCGCAATTTCTCACGGCGTTGGCCGACGCGCTGCGCGACGACTTCCTGCGCTGGCGTGAGTTCGATAAAAAAGCGCGCGTGGCGAGCCATTCGCACCTTGGCGTGATCGAGCTGATGCCGGTGGCCGACGACGGCGCCTACGCCTTCAAATACGTCAACGGGCATCCGCACAACACCCAGGTCGGCCTGCCCACGGTCATGGCTTTTGGCGTGCTGGCCGAGGTTGACACCGGCTACCCCGTGCTGTTGTCCGAACTCACGCTCACCACCGCGCTGCGCACTGCCGCCACTTCGGCCATGGCGGCGCAGGCGTTGGCGCGGCCCGCATCGTGCAGCATGGCGCTCATCGGCAACGGCTCGCAAAGCGAGTTCCAGGCGCTGGCTTTTCATGCGTTGCTGGGCATCGAGGAAGTGCGCGTGTTCGACATCGACGCGCGGGCAACCGACAAGCTGGTGCGCCACTTGTCCGCCTGCACGCCGATGGACGTGGTGCGTGCCCGCTCCGTTGCCGAGGCTGTGCGCGGGGCGGACATCGTCACCACCATCACGGCTTTCCAGGGGCAGGCCACCGTTCTCACGCCCGACATGATCGAGCCCGGCATGCACATCAATGCCGTGGGTGGTGATTCGCCCGGCAAGACCGAGCTGCACCCCGATGTGCTGCGTCTGGCGCGCGTGTTCGTCGAATACGAGGCCCAGACCCGCGTCGAGGGCGAGATCCAGCAGTTGCCGGCCGACTTTCCGGTGCACGAACTCTGGAAGGTGCTGGTTGGCGACGTGCCGGGCCGCGAAAGCGCCGACCAGGTCACGGTGTTCGATTCGGTCGGCTTCGCGCTCGAGGACTACACCGCGCTGCGCTACATCCACCAACTGGCCATCGAACGGGGTGTGGGCCAGCAGATTGCGCTGGTGCCCGAGCTGGACGACCCGAAGGATCTGTTCGGCCTGACTGCATCGGGCCGGCGCCGCGCGGTGCTGCGGCGTGCGGCATGATCCAGGCATGCTCACCATCTACAACGACCAGCACGCGCTTCACCAAGGCAAAGTCGAGATGTTCCGCGGCGAGCTGGTGCCGTGCTTCGAGGTGCCCGACCGCGTCGACCATGTGAAGCATGAACTGGAGCGCCGGGGCCTGGGTCCGCTGCAGGTGCCCGATGATTTCGACGAAGCCCTGCTGGCCAAGGTGCATGCGCCGCGCTACCTGGATTTCATCGCGCATGCCTGGGAGGAGTGGGTGGCGCTGGATGCGGCCAACGCATCGCGCGATGCGCTACCCTCGTACTGGCCCACGCGCGGCATGCGCACCGATGTGCTGCCGCAGAGCTTTCCGGCCCGCCTGGGCCTGTTCTCGTTCGACGCGGGCACGCCGCTCACGGCCGGCAGCTGGGCTGCCGCGCGCCACGGCGCTGCCTGCGCATGGACGGCGGCGCAGCGCGTTGTTGGCGGCCGCCGCGCCGCCTTTGCACTCACGCGGCCGCCGGGCCACCATGCGGGGGCCGATTTTTTTGGCGGCTACTGCTTCGTCAACAACGCCGCCGTCGCCGCGGAGGCACTGCGCAACGCCGGTGTGGAACGCGTTGCGGTGCTCGACGTGGACTACCACCACGGCAACGGCACGCAGGCCATCTTCTATGAGCGAAGCGATGTTCACTTTGCGAGCCTGCACGGCGACCCGCTCACCGACTATCCGTATTACCTCGGCCATGCCGACGAGCGCGGCGCGGGCGAAGGAGAGGGCTTCAACCACAACCTGCCGCTCGCGCGCGGCACCGGTTTTGCCGCATGGCGCGCGGCGCTCAAGTCGGCGCTCGACGGCATCGCGAAAGTGAAGGCCGGTGCCCTGGTTGTGTCGCTCGGCGTCGACACCTTCGAGGGCGATCCGATCTCCGGGTTCAAGCTGAAAAACGAGGACTACCTGCGCATGGGAGAAGCCCTGGCGGACGCGGGGCTGCCCACGGTGTTCGTGTTCGAAGGTGGCTACGCGGTCGCGGAAGTGGGCATCAACACCGTGAATGTGCTCGAAGGTTTCGGCCAGCGGGCCGGCTGAGGAACCTGGGCGACAGCAGTCGGGTGAGCCCCGATTGCCGGGGGCGGCGGGGCAAGGCCCAATGCGCGGTTCATTTCAGTTTCAGGAGTCTTCCGCCATGTCCCGCCGTTCCCTTCTCTGTGCCGCCACGCTTGCCGCGTGCGGCCTTGCTTTTCCCTTGGCGGCGCTTGCCCAGGCCTTTCCCGGCAAGCCGATCAAGCTGGTCATCGCCTTCCCGGCGGGCGGCCCGACCGACATCACCATGCGCCAGCTGGCCGACAACGCGAGCAAGATCCTCGGCCAGCCCGTCATCGTCGACAACAAGCCCGGCGCCGGCGGCACGTTGCCCGCACAGGCGCTGCAAACCTCGCAGCCCGACGGCTACACGGTCGCGCAGATTCCGCTTGGCGTTTTCCGCCTGGGCTACACCACCAAGATCAACTGGGATCCGCTCAAGGACATCAGCTATGTGCTCAACGTGACGGGTTACGCCTTCGGAATCGTGGTGCCGGCCAGCAGCCCCTTCAAAACCTGGGCCGACTTTGTCGCCTACGCCAAGGCCAACCCCGGCAAGCTCACCTACGGCTCCACCGGCAACCTGACGAGTCCGCACCTCACCACCGAAATCATTGCGCAGAAGGCCGGCATCGAGCTGCAGCACGTGCCCTACAAGGGCAGCGCCGACCTGATGCTCGCGGTGGTCAGCGGCCAGCTCATGGCCGCCGCCGACAGCACCGGCTTTGCGCCGCAAGTCGAGGCCGGCAAGCTGCGCGTGCTGAACACCTGGGGCGAAAAGCGCCTGGCCAAGTTCCCCGACGCGCCGACGCTGAAGGAACTGGGTTACGACCTGGTGCAGAACTCGCCGTTCGGCATCGGCGCCCCCAAGGGCACGCCGCCCGAGGTGGTGAAGAAGCTGCACGACGCGTTCAAGCAGGCGATGGAAGAGCCGAGCTACGTGGCGTCGCTTGGCCGCTACGACATGCTGCCGAACTACATGAGCTCGGAAACCTACACCAAGTTTGCGCAGGAGACCGTGGTGAAGGAGAAGGCCGTTATCGAGAAGCTGGGCCTGGCAAAGGAACAGCCGAAGACGAACTGATTGCGAACAGCTCGCCCACCAGCCGCTGGGCGAGTTCGGGCTTTACCGGCTCGGCGCCGAACACCAGCCGGAAGACGATGGGCGCGATCAGGTGATCGATCACCTGCTGCGTCTCGGGCGCATGCTCGCCCCGGGTGCGCGCCTGCTCGACCAGCGTGGCCGCCTCCTTGCGGCGGTTGCGCAGGCAGTCGGTATCTGCGCCGTCGTTGGCCAACGCGGCCGCGGCTTTCAACAAAGACTTGCTGCAGGGCTGCGCCAGATGGGTGATGAGTTCCTGCGCCCAGGCCACCAGGTCCTGCCGCAGCGAACCCGTATCTGGCAAGGGCCGGTTCGGGTCGAGCCGGTGGGTTGCGGTTTCGGCCAGCAGGCCTGACAGGTCTCCCCACCGCCGATAGATGCTCGAGGCGCTGACGCCCGCACGTTCGGCCACGGCGGGCACGGTTACGCGCTCACGGCCCTGCTCGGCCACCAATTCCTCAAGGGCGGTGCGCACCAGTGCCTGCACTTGCGCGCTGCGGCCGCCGGGCCGCTTGCTGGGAAGGACGACATCATTCATGGCAACACTTTAACGCAAAGATATTTGCGTTAGGGAATATGCAGGTCTAGAATCGCAAAAGCTAAAAAAGTTGCGTTAAGGATTTGCCATGCCGTCCTCCTGCCCTGAACTCGCGGTTGCTACAGCCGCCACCGCCACTCGGCCCAAGCCCTGGCGCCTTCCGGCGTCGCTCAGCTTTGGCTTGCTGGGTGCCATGCTTTTTGCATTCTTCTTTGCGGCGGCTGCGCCGTCGCCTCTTTTCGTGGTGTTTCAGCACGCCTGGGGCTTCTCGGCATCGATGCTCACGGTGGCCTTCGCGGTCTATGCAATTGCGCTCCTGATCTCGCTGCTGGTGGCGGGGTCGCTGTCCGACCACATCGGGCGCCGGCCGGTGGTGCTGGCGGCGCTGGTGCTGCAGGCAGTGGCGATGGGACTCTTCTTGTGGGCGCATGACATCGCCGGGCTGATTGCCGCGCGCATCGTGCAGGGCGTGGCCACGGGCGTGGCAAGCGGTGCGCTGAGCGCGGCGGTGGTCGAGGCGGCGCCAGCATCGCGCAAGCGGCTGGGGGCGTTGATCACGAGCGTGTCGCCGCTCTCAGGGCTTGCCGTCGGGGCGCTGCTGACGGGCATGGCGGTGAAGTTCACCGGCGTGCCGGTGGCGCTGGTCTTCGGCGTGCTGGCCGCGGTGTTCGCGCTGGGCGCCGTCGCGGTGTTGTGGCTGCCGGAAACCGTGACGCCGCGTGCCGGTGCACTGGCCTCACTGGTGCCGCGCGTTTCGATTCCCGTGCGGGCGCGGCGCGAGTTTGCGCGCGGCCTGCCGGTGTTTGTCGTGGTGTGGGCGCTCGGCGGGCTGCAACTGTCGCTTGCGCCCTCGCTGATGCATCACGTGTTCGGCATCGACAACGGTGTGGTCAACGGCCTCACGATTGCGGTGCTGTCGGGCTTCGGTGCGGTCGCGCCCACGCTGCTGGGCCGCCTGGGTGCGCCTCGTTCGGTCATCTTCGGCACAGTCAGCATCGCGATCGGGTTGGTGCTGCTGCTCGCTTCGCTGGCCACGCAGTCGCTCGCGCTCTTCTTCGTTGGTACGGCGGTCGCGGGAATCGGCTTCGGCGGCGCGTTCTCGGCGTTGATTCAAATACTGGCCCCGCTTGCCGATGCGCATGAGCGCGGCGAGCTGTTCGCGGCCATCTTCGTGGTCTCCTACCTTGCGTTCAGCCTGCCCGCAATGCTCGCGGGCTTTCTGGTGGCGCCGCTGGGGCTGCTGCGCGTGGCTGAAGGCTACGCGGCGGTGCTGCTGCTTATCGCGGCTTTCGGCGCCTGGCGCCAATGGGCGGCGCTGCGGGGCGCTTCTGGGCGCAGCCTGCCGGTCAGTGAGTAGCGCGCGCCGAGAGCACGGCCCGCGCCGCCTCGGCAAAGCCGGTGCCGCGCTCGCCTTGCGTCACGTAGCGCGGCAAATGCTCCAGCTGCGGCACAAAGCGCGCAACGTTCGCCACGCCGATGCTGCTTGCAAAGGTGCGGAACATCAGCTGGTCGTTGGTGGAGTCGCCCACGTAGGCCCAGCGGTCGAGCTCGTCCTCGAGCGTGCGGCCCCAGAGCTCGCGCACGATCCAGCGCGCGCCTTCCAGCTTGTCGTTGTCGCCGTACCAGCCGTTGATGTGGATGCTGCTCACGGTGGCGTGCATGCCTTCGCTGCGCATCAGCGCCACCACATGTGCAATGGTTTCGTCGCTCAACTGCACGAACTCGCTGTGGTCGATGGCGATGTCGGTCTCGCGGCCCGGTGAATCGGTGGCGCGCCGCGCGCCTGGGATCTCGCGCTCGATGCGTGCCAGCACGGCCTGCATGCGTTCGAAGTTGGCGGCGCGTGTGTGGGTGTCTTGCTGGTAGCGCTTTTCGATCTTGCCCCCGGCCACGGGCAGCAACGCCACTGCGCCGTTCTCGGCCACGATCGCGTCGACCGGCCAGGCGTTGACGAACGGCATGCTCCAGCCCACCGGCCGGCCGGTGATCGCCACGATGGAGAGCCCCGCCGCCTTGAGGTCGCCGAGCGCCTGCAATGCATCGGCCGTGATCGCGCCTTCGCTGGTGAGCGTGTCGTCGATGTCCGTGAACACGCCGACGAGCCCACTGCGCGTAGGCGCGGCCCAATGATCCAGCGGCAGCAGGTGGGTAGGCGAGGGCGGCAGCGGCAGGGATGACGACGAAGATGGAGGCATGGCGGACTATCGCTTGGAGAGCCCATGATCGTACCGGCGCTTTCGTGTAGCATCCCGCCCCCGCTGCGCTTTCCGTGCCGCTGCGACGCCGCCATGCCCCACATCCTTGTCGAGAAACTTCTCAAGACCTACCGTATCTCCGAGAGAGACCCCGGTGTGATGGGCGCTTTGCGCGGACTGGTGCAGCGGCGGTACCGCACGGTCGAAGCACTGGCTGGCGTGTCGTTCGCGCTCGAACGCGGTGAACTGCTCGGCTTCATCGGGCCGAACGGCGCGGGCAAGTCGACCACCATCAAGATTCTTGCCGGCATCCTGCGGCCCGACGGCGGGTGTGTGGAAGTCGACGGACGCGACCCCTTCGCGGACCGCGAGCGGCACGTGGCGCGCATCGGCGTGGTCTTCGGCCAGCGCACACAGCTGTGGTGGGACCTGCCGGTGGGCGACGGTTTCGATCTGCTGCGCGACATCTATCGCGTCGACCCGCAACGCTACAGGCGCACGCGCGACGAATTGGTTGCGCTGCTCAACCTGGAGCGGGTGCTCGGGCAGCCGGTGCGCCAGCTCTCACTGGGCCAGCGCATGCGCGCGGAGATTGCGGCCGCGCTGCTGCACGAGCCCGACATTCTGTTTCTCGACGAGCCGACCATCGGACTCGATGCGCCCTCGAAGCTGGCGGTGCGCGATTTTGTGCGGCGCGCCAACCGCGAACGCGGCACCACGGTGCTGCTGACCACACACGACATGCACGACATAGAGGCGCTGGCCGAGCGCGTGATCGTGATAGGCCATGGCCGCGTGCTGGCCGACAGCCCGGTCGAGGCGCTGCGCGCGCAGGTGATGGCCGAGCGCCGGCTCGTGGTGGACTTTGTGCAGGATGCGGAATTGCCCGCGCAGGTGCCCGGCGCCAGGGTGCATTCGCGCGACGGCCAGACGCTGGTGCTCGACTTCGATCCGGCGACGACCTCGGCGCCGGCACTCATCTCGCGCATCGCTGCCGCCCATGCGGTGGAAGACATCCGGCTGGAGGGCATGGCCATCGAGGCCGTGATTGCGCGTTTCTACGCAATGCACGGAGCGGCGGAAGCATGAGCCCGCGCGATCTGCTGCGCCCCTATACCGCGGCCTTTGCGTCGCGCTTCATGCAGATGCTGCAGTACCGCACCGCTGCGCTTGCCGGCTTTGCAACGCAGTGCTGGTGGGGTGGAATCAAGGTGATGGTGTTCGCGGCGTTCTACGGCGGCAGCACCATGGCGGGCGCTACGGTTTCGATGTCGCTGGCCCAGGCCATTACCTACACCTGGCTTGCACAAGGCCTGCTGGTGCTGCTGCCTGGGCTCGGAGACCCCGAGGTGGCGCAGGCCGTGCGCACCGGTGCGGTGGCTTACGACCGGCTGCGACCGGTGGATGCGTATGCGCTGTGGTTCGCGCGCAGTGCCGGATGGATTGCCGCGCGTTTGCTGCCGCGCTTGGCGCTGATGGCAACCTTTGCGGGCGGTGTGTTGCCGCTGGTCGGGCTGGACGAGTGGGCCTGGCAACTGCCCCCCAATCCGGTGGCCTGCACGGCGTTCATGCTGTCGGTGGGGCTCGCGCTGCTGCTGTCGACCGCCATGGTGATGCTGCTCAACGTGGCTGCCACTGCCGCGCTCAACGAGCGCGGCATCAGCGCGGTCGCAACACCCGTGGTCATCGTGTTCTCAGGCAACCTGCTGCCGCTGGCGCTGTTGCCCGATGCCTGGCAAGTCGCGCTGCTGGTGCAGCCGCTCGCGGGGTTGTTCGACATACCGGCGCGGCTGTACTTCGGGCAACTGAGCGGCTGGCAGGCGCTGGGAGGCTTGGCGCTGCAGTGCTTCTGGATCGTTGCGCTGGTGGCGTTCGGTCGCCTGACGATGGGCCGCACGATGCGCAGCTTGCAGGTGCAGGGTGGCTAGGGTGGCGTGCTGTTCCTTCAAAGCGGGGGCAGTCGCCGTTGCCGACTTGCCGCGCAGCGCAAGTTCCCCACTCTTCGAGCGCCTTCGCCGATCGGTGAGCGGCGTTACCCTTCGTTCGCCGCCCTCGAACGAAGCCGCGCGATGGCACACGCACGCCATCGGCGGCGTTGAGCGGCGTATTGCGCAGCCCATTACCTTTACGCCATATGCGTCCGTGAAGCCTTGTTCGGCGCGCTGCAGTTTCTGCTCTGAAAACCTGCGCAAGACCGATGGCGGAGCATCCGCATCCCGGCTGCGTCCGCCCCCCGACTACTTCGATGGGCTGTCGCACGCACTGAGCGCATTGCGGGGTGTGCCGCTTTCGTGGTCGCTGTCGGGCCTTGAAACGAGCGACGACGCCAACTGGATGCTTCGGCTGCTCCGCACGCTGGCCGCAAGCGAAAGCGATGGTCCAGTGGTCGAAAACCGTGTGCTCTACACCAATGGCGCCGGCTTTGCCGGGTCGCAAGGCGAGGTGCTGCGGCGCGCGCTGCAAAGCTTCGGAATGAGTTGGCTGGAGCTGTCGCGCCATCACCACGAAGGTGCGGTCAACCAAGCCATCATGCGATTCAGGCCGGAGATAGCTGTTGCCGACCAGGCTGTGTTCGAGCATACGGCGCGCCAGTTGGCCGATGCCGTCGCGCTGCGGCTCGTGTGCATCCTTCAGCGCGGTGGCATCGCGCAGCCGCAGGAAGTGGCGGCTTACCTCTCGTGGGCGCGGCAATGCGGCGCCGGCACAGTCGTCTTTCGGGAGTTCTCGCGGCTGGACGAAAGCTATCGCGACAACGCGACCGCGCGCTACCTGCGTGCACAGAGGGTGTCGATGGATGCGCTGCTGGCTGCCTGCCTCGATGACCCGGAAGTCTCCCGTGGATGGAGCCTCGAAAGCCTTACTGAGGGCTACTATTTCTGGAACCTGCGCCTGCGCACCGAAAACGGCCTGACGGTGGTCTTCGAAAGTGCCGACTATGGCGCGATGCACGAGCGCCACGCAACGGGCGACGTCTACAAGCTCGTCTACTTTGCCGATGGCCAGCTTTGTGCCGGCTGGGAGCCGGGGCATGACGTGCTGCTCGATACGCGAACTATGGAGTCTGGCGGCCATGACTAGCCACAGCTGGCTGATGCTCGACCATGAAGCGCCGCGCTACCGGTTGCCCGACGAGTTGCGCGCGCGAGACCCGATGGGCGGGCGCGATTGCGGCTGGGTCGAGCAGATGTTGCCCTTCGTGCGGCGGTTTTCGCGACCGGGCGACACGGTGTTCGACCCGTTTGCCGGCTTTGGCACGACGCTGCTCGCGGCGCGCCTCGAAGACCGATTGGCCTCAGGCTGCGAGATCGATGCAAGCCGTATCGACCTGATCCGTGAACGACTGGCACGCCATGGGCTCGCACATGGCACGACGCTGTTGCACGCGTCGTGCGATGCGCTCGAAGACTCGGCGCTGCCGCCCTTCGACCTTTGCCTGACGAGCGTTCCCTATTTCGGGTGCCGCTGGACAGGCGCGCAGGCCGCCTCGCAGCTTTACCAAAGCCAGAACTACGCCCAGCACCTCGACGGCTTGCGCAACGTCTTTCACCGCGTTCGTACCGGATTGCGCGATGGCGGCGCCTGCATCGCGATGGTGGAGAACATCCGGCTCGGTGAGCGCGTGCTGCCGCTCGCCTTCGATCTCGCACGCATCCTGGGCTCGCTCTTCGCAATGGAAGAAGAGCGCGTGCTGGTGTATCCGCACGAAGGCCACGACAGCGAGTCGGATGCGCACACCGACCGGCGCCACGAATATGCGCTTGTCTTCCGCAAGCGACGCGAGCGCATCGACCTGCAAACCACTGCCGCGCTGCTCGACGCACTGCGCGCAGACGGGCACGCCTTCACATTGTTCGGCAGCTTTTCCCGCTGGCAGCAAGACCCGCAAGGCACGGTGCCCGCAGACGCCGACATCCGTGTGGATGGCGACCCGGAGCGCCTTGACGCCCTGTTGCGATGGCTGCGCGAGCACGGCTTTTCGGTGACGAACTGGGGCGATCCCGTGGCCGCGCCGCTTCATCTCGACACCTATCGCGGCCGCCACTACTTTCGAGCCGATCGCGTCGACGCCAATGGCGCATTAATCAGGCTGGACATCTGCTACGAGCAATGAATGCCATGAGCGCACTCTCGCTTTTCTTTCGCCTCATGGCCGCTTCGATCAGCGGGCAGGCACGATACCCTGCCTCCGCGCTGTTGCTGACCGTGGGCCAGTTTCTCGGCACGGGCATCGAGGTAATCGCGGTCTGGGCGCTGTTCCATCGCTTCGGCGAGGTGCAGGGCTGGCGCATCGGCGAGGTGGCGCTGTTCTACGGCTTGGTCAACTGCATGTTCGCAATCGCCGACGCGCTGGGTCGCGGCTTCGATGTGCTCGGCACCGAGTTCCTGCGGACCGGCACCTTCGACCGGCTGCTGCTGCGTCCGCGTCCGCTTGCGCTGCAGCTCATGGGGCACGACGTGCGCATCAGCCGCCTGGGCCGGCTGCTGCAGGGCCTGATGGTGCTGGTCTTCGCGACTGTTCAGGCCGGCATTGCGTGGACGCCGGGCACCGCGGCGATCGCCCTTTTTGCGTTGGCCGGCGGCATCGCGCTCTTTCTGGGCATTCTGGTGCTGCAGGGCACGCTGTCATTCTGGACCGTCGAAAGCCTGGAGATCGCAAACGTGCTCACCTACGGCGGCGTGCAAGCCGCCCAGTACCCGCTCGCGCTTTATGCGCAGTGGTTCCGCCGTGTGCTGACCTTCATCGTGCCGCTGGCCTGCGTGGCGTACTACCCGGCGCTCGCGATCCTCGGCAAGCCAGATCCGCTGGGCGCGCCGGCCTGGGTGGGCATGGTGTCGCCGCTCGCGGGATTCGCGTTTCTTGCGGCGGCTTTCGGCGCGTGGCGCGTCGGGCTGCGCCATTACGCCTCTACCGGCAGCTAGCCAGCGCGGGCTTCAGCCCGCACTCTGCAGTGCCAGCCCTGCGTGCTCGCGCAGCGGATGGAAATGAATCTTGGGAAATCGCTCCTGCGCCAGCCGCACGTCGTAAGGCGAAGTGCACAGGAAGGCCAGCGTATCGGCCGCGTCCTTTGCCATGCGCTGCGGATAGGCGTTGACAAACTCGCGCAGCTCGGCGGGCGAATCGGCCGTGATCCAGCGTGCGCCGGTGTACTGGCAGCCTTCGAGCCGCACGTCGGCGTCGTACTCGGCCTTCAGCCGGTGCTGCACCACTTCGAACTGCAGCTGCCCAACGGCGCCCAGCAGCATCGGCCCGCCGATCTCGGGGCGGAACACCTGGATGGCACCTTCCTCGCCGAGTTGGGCCAGGCCCTGCTGCAATTGCTTGGTGCGCAGCGGGTTCTTCAGGATCACGGTCATGAAGAGTTCGGGCGCGAAGAAGGGCAGGCCCGTGAACTGCAGGCTCGCACCATCGGTGATGGTGTCGCCCAACTGCACGCCGCCGTGCGTGGTAAAGCCCACGATGTCGCCGGCGTAGGCCTCTTCGACCGCCTCGCGGCGCTGGCTCATGAAGGTGACGACGCTGGTGGGGCGCAGTTCCTTGGCGGTGCGCTGCACCTTGAGCTTCATGCCCGGCGTGTACTTGCCCGAGGCCATGCGCACGAAGGCGATGCGGTCGCGGTGGTTGGCGTCCATGTTGGCCTGCACCTTGAAGACCACGCCCGCGAAGTCCTTGTCCTCGGGCTGGATCTCTTTCACCACGGGTTGCCGGTTGACCATGGTGGTGCTGGTGCGCGACTGCGGCGGCGGTGCCAGGTCGACAAGTGCGTCGAGCACTTCCATCACGCCGAAGTTGTTCACGCCGGAGCCGAAGAATACGGGCGTCTGCTTGCCGGCCAGGAAGGCCTCGCGATCCCAGGTGGGCGAGGCGCCGGTGGCCAGCTCCATGCTGTCCATGGCGGATTCGAAATCTGCGCCGAAGCGCTTGGTGAGCGTGTCGCGCTCCGAGAGCGGAATGGTCTCGAAGTCTTGCGGCAGCCGTTCGCTGCCCGATTCGAACACCGTCATGGTCTGCGTGCGCAGGTTCATGATCCCGCGGAAGCTCTTGCCCTGGCCCACAGGCCAGGTCATCGGCACGCAGGGCATGCCGAGTTCGCGCTCCACCTCATCGAGGATGTCGAGCGGCTCGCGCACTTCGCGGTCCATCTTGTTGACGAAGGTGATGATGGGCGTGTCGCGCTGGCGGCAAACCTCGATCAGCCGCCGCGTCTGGGCTTCCACGCCGTTGGCCGCGTCGATCACCATCAGGGCCGAGTCGACCGCCGTGAGCACGCGGTAGGTGTCTTCGGAGAAGTCCTTGTGGCCTGGCGTGTCGAGCAGGTTGATCACGTGGTCGCGGTACAGCATCTGCATGACCGACGAGGCCACCGAGATGCCGCGCTGCTTTTCGATCTCCATCCAGTCGGACGTGGCATGGCGCGAGGCCTTGCGCGCCTTCACCGAGCCGGCAATCTGGATCGCGCCGGAGAAAAGCAGCAGCTTCTCGGTCAGCGTGGTCTTGCCGGCGTCAGGATGGGAAATGATCGCAAAGGTGCGACGGCGGCGGGTTTCGGCAACAAAAGACAAGGTGGGCAATCTGCAGGGGGATTGCCCGATTTTAGAAGGCGGCCCGGGAACCCTCCGGCCAAGGCCGGAACGCCCCCCGTGGGCGCCTTACTTTCGCTTCAGCATCTTTGTCACTTCGTCCACATTGGCCTGGATGCGCTGGCGCACCAGCTCGAAGGCATCGGCCTGCGACTTGGCGGCCAGGTTGGCCAGTTCCTTGATGTCGTCGATGGCGCGCTGGAACGACTGGCGGCCGAGTTCGTCGAGCTTGGCGAAGTTGGCCTTCGGGTCCTTGCCGGGCATTTCCTTGGCGGCCGTCTGCCATTCGGTAATGGCGTTCTTGATCATTTCGGTCTGGCGCTGCACCACGGTCTGCAGGCCCTGGTAGGACTTTTCGTTGGCCTGCATCAGCGCCTGGAGGTCCTTCTGGCCGCTCTCGAGCAGCTTGCTCGCCCCGCCGGTCAGGTTGAGTTCCTGCAGCCGATCGGTCATGGCCTTGAGATTCTTCAGCGGATTGAGCATGTCGGCGGCGTCAGGGGCGGATGCCCTGGTGCTGCCATTGCTGTTGTCGCTGCTGCTGGCCGTGGTTTTCTTCGCGGCGGCTTTCTTGGCTGTGGCCATGGTGCGGTATCTCCTGTGTCGGGGTGAACGGGTGAATGGCAAGGACCGGCCGGACGGCGAAGTCCCTCGCCACGATACGCCGCACTGGAACGGCCGCAATGCCCGCGGCAACAAATTCGCCTGCGGGATTTCCCTTGGGCTGCTACATCGGCGGCGCGAAGCCGTTGCGCCCGGCGGTGACGCGCAGCGCCGTGGGCGTGCCGTTCTTTTCCTGCGCATTGACCAGCACCTTGGCGCCCGGTACCAGCAAAGCCTCGGTGCCGGGGCGGAAGGTGACGACCGGCACATCGGGCGTGACGACCACGATCTTTTCTCCGCCCTTGTATGTCAGCCGAAGCTGCTGCCCGCCGCGCACCGACTTGGGCGCCGCGGCCAGGTCGGCCACGGTGGCGTTGGTCATGGTGCTCTGCGGCAGCAGGTCCCACGGACGGTGCCCTTCGCCCGTGCCGCGCGCGGCCTCGGGAAACACCACCACCTCGAGCGCCTTTTGCGAGCCGTCGGCCTGCGGCATGGCGGCGGTGCCGATGAAGCTGCCCCGCTTGATGTCGGACAGCTTGATCGGATAGACCTCCGACACCGTCATGTCGGCCGGCCGGGCAAGGCTGACGACTTCGCCGCCGCGGTCTTGCACCACGAGGGTCTTCGCGTCGACGCGGACGATGGTGCCGCGGATGCGCACCGTATCGGAAGCTTGGGCCGATGCGATGCCTGGCAACAGGGGCGCAGTCAGGCAAAGGGCAGTGGCAGTGGCGATCAGAGCCCTGGAAGGAAGAGGCGGCATGGAGGCTTTCAAAAGCTGAGGGAGGGGTGCGGGCCAATGTACGCCGCATCGACGAATCCTGCCGCCGCGAGACTTATACGGGAATGAGCAAAGGCCGCACGCCGCTTGGATGCGGCGTGCGGCCTTTGCCTGGAAGCCCGGAGCGTCAGTCGATCAGGCCGATCTCAAGCGCACCGGCCGTGGCCGGGTTGCGCGAGCCGACCATCGCGAAGAGCTTGGCGCTTTGGCTCGCAAAGTGGAGCGAGGAGCCGCCGAACGAGGCGGTGCGCATGTTGAGTGGTCCGATCGTTCCCGTGGAGCTCAGGCTCGCATTGAGCGTTGCCGAAGTGCCGTCGGGGAGCACTTGCGTGCGCGCGTAGCTGGATGCGTCGATGAAAGTGCCGCCCCAGCTGCCGTTGTTCGCACCGCCGAGCGCCGTAGCGGCAGGCCAAGTCGCGCGCTCCGGCAGGCCGATGCGGAATACCGACGTTGTAGGCGTCGCCGCCAAGACACCGGCCGAGAGGTAGACGTTCTCGCCTCCGACTCGTGCGATTCCGAAGTTGCCGCTGTCGGATGGGTTGGACACGTTCACGATGTGCCAGGTGTCCACGGTCGGGCCAGCCGACACGGTGTAGGTGCGCACCGAGGCCGCGGGGCAGTTGTCGATGCGGTAGATCCCGCTGTCATTGCACAGGTAGAGCGTGGTACCGCCGTTGGCGACCTGGATCTGCGTGATCGACGAATCGCGGGTGGTGGCAGTCAGATTGATGCCGAACCGGTTGTAGACGCCGTCCAGGCCGGCCTGTGCCTTCACCAGCGCGCGCGACGCCACGAACGGCCTGACGCCGTAGCTCGCCGGCGTGACTTGTGCGAGCGCGAACGGGAAGGAGCCGACCACGGTGTCGGTGGCCAGGCGAAAGCGCGCCGTGTTGACCGGGCTGTTGATGCGGGGGCTGTTGAAGACGAAGGTGCCGGCTTCGGCCGCGTCCTCGGCGAAGCTGCCCGATGCAACGGTGCCGGCCTCGTCGGTCATCTCATAACGCTTGCTGTCGAGGTTGAGCGCCAGCGTCTGGCGCGAACCGTTGGCGGCGTACACCTTGTAGCGGCCGTTGCGCGCATCCGGTGCGGCGCCTGTGTCGATCAGGTTGAGCTGGATATAGCCTTGTGTATTGGGATTGCGCGAGCCGACGATCACCGAGAGCAGGCCGTTCTGCATAGCGAAGTACTTGCTCGTGCCGCTGCTGTTGACGCCCCGGATGCCTTCGGGCTGCAGCGGGAATGTGCCGCCTACCGGCATCGTCAAGCTGCCATAGGTGCCGTCCGTGCTGGTGGCCGTGCGAACCGAGCTCGCGGTGTCGATCAGGTTGCTGCCCCAGCTGCCCGTGGTGGATGCACCGAGGCCCCGGGTGGAGGGCCAGTTCGCCGACTCGGGCAGGCCGACGCGCAAGAACTGAACAGCCGGAGTGGCGTTGACGCCAGCGGCCAGGTAGACGTTCTGCCCGCCGATGCGCGCCATGCGGAAGCTCGCGACATCGCTGCCATTGGACACGTTCGTTGCAACCCACGTGCTGTCTGCACCGGCCGTAACCGTGTAGGTGCGTTTGGACGTCGCGGGGCAAAGGTCTATTTTGTAGATGATGCTGTCGTTGCAGATTTCGAGCACCGTGCCGCTGCCCGACAGACGCGCGGCAAGCATCGAAGAGTCCTGCACCCCACCGGGGCTGCGCGTGATGCTGAAGCGGTTGTAGGTGCCGTCCAGTTGCGCCGCGGTGCTCACGAAATCGCGGGCCGCGACGAAGGGCTGCGCCGCATACGAGGCCGGATTCGAATACGCCACCTGAAAGGGGAATGCACCGACGACGGTGTCGATCGTCACCCGGAAGCGCGACGTGTTGGCCGGAGTGGTGATGCGGCTGCTCGCGAACACGTAGGTACCGGGTTCGGTGAAATCTTCGGAGAAGCTGCCGGACTCCGCCTGTCCAAGGTGGTCCGTCATGGTGTAGCTGGCGGCGTCGAAGTCGAGGGCCAATTGCTGCTGCGTACCGTTGGCGGCGTAGACGCGATAGATGCCGTTGCGCACGTCCGCATCGGCCGCCGCCTTGGTTGCCGCAGTGTCGGACTTTGCACTGCCTGCCGTAGCCGACAGTCCGCTCCCGCCTGAGCCCGAACCGCCTCCTCCTCCGCAAGCTGCCAGCAACAAGGCCAGCCCCCAGCCTGCAAGATGTCCTGTCATCCTCATGTTTTGTCCTTTTGTTTTCAGTTGGCTTCGGCAGCAAACCGAGTGGCTCCTGAACCGAACCCGCGAGAATCGTAACGGGATGTTTTGTCAATTGCGAGGATGACAAACGCCAGCCAAAACCCGCGGTTTGGCGCCGTCTTTCGCCCCGTCTACAATCCCCCGTTCCGAGGAGCGTTGCAGCGCCATCAGGCGTGAGGCTCGGACTACATCGCAACCACGCTCACCCGCTGTTCTCGCGGTGAGTCTTTTCCCCGAACGCAGTGGCACCTTTCAAACTAGCTTTGTTGGAGTTCTCATGAGCGCTGTTCTCAAGCCCACCCCCGTTTCCACCGCCGACCAGGCGATTGCCGACCTGTCGCTGGCCGCCTGGGGCCGCAAGGAAATCCGCATCGCGGAAACCGAAATGCCCGGCCTGATGGCCATCCGCGAGGAATTCTCGAAGGCGCAGCCGCTCAAGGGCGCGCGCATCACGGGCTCGCTGCACATGACGATCCAGACCGCCGTGCTGATCGAGACGCTGCAAGCGCTCGGCGCCACCGTGCGCTGGGCTTCGTGCAACATCTTCTCGACGCAGGACCACGCCGCTGCCGCCATTGCCGCCGCCGGCACGCCGGTGTTCGCGATCAAGGGCGAGTCGCTGACGGACTACTGGGACTACACCCACGCCATCTTCGACTTCGGCCCCAAGGGCTCGAAGGGCGAAGGCCCGAACATGATCCTGGACGACGGCGGCGACGCCACGTTGCTGATGCACCTGGGCCAGCGCGCCGAAAAAGACCTGGGCGTGCTCGCCAACCCGACCAGCGAGGAAGAACGCATCCTCTACGCGGCCATCAAGGCCAAGCTGGCTGTCGATTCGACCTGGTACACCCGCAAGTCGGCCGAGATCATCGGCGTGACCGAAGAGACGACGACCGGCGTGCACCGCCTGAACGAGATGAGCGCCAAGGGCACGCTGCTGTTCCGCGCCATCAACGTGAACGACTCGGTCACCAAGAGCAAGTTCGACAACCTGTACGGCTGCCGCGAATCGCTGGTGGATGGCATCAAGCGCGCCACCGACGTGATGATTGCCGGCAAGGTTGCCTGCGTGGCCGGCTACGGCGATGTGGGCAAGGGCTCGGCCCAGGCCCTGCGCGCACTGAGCGCCCAGGTGTGGGTGACCGAGATCGACCCCATCAACGCACTGCAGGCCGCAATGGAAGGCTACAAGGTCGTTACGATGGAATATGCCGCCGACAAGGCCGACATCTTCGTGACCACCACGGGCAACAAGGACGTGATCCGCCACGAACACATGGCTGCCATGAAGGACCAGGCCATCGTCTGCAACATCGGCCACTTCGACAACGAGATCGACGTGGCGTCGATCGAGAAGTACGAGTGGGAAGAGATCAAGCCGCAGGTCGACCACATCACCTTCCCGGACGGCAAGAAGATCATCCTGCTGGCCAAGGGCCGCCTCGTGAACCTGGGCTGCGGCACGGGCCACCCGAGCTTCGTGATGTCGTCGTCGTTCGCGAACCAGACCATCGCCCAGATCGAGCTCTTCACCAAGCCCGACGCGTACCAGGCCGGCAAGGTCTACGTGCTGCCCAAGCACCTGGACGAAAAGGTCGCGCGCCTGCACCTGAAGAAGGTCGGCGCCATGCTCACCGAGCTGACCGACGAACAGGCCGCCTACATAGGCGTGAACAAGGCGGGTCCGTACAAGGCGGACACGTACCGGTACTGAATGCGCGCTGATCAATTGCTGGTCGAACGCGGCTTTGCCGCGTCGCGCTCGCAGGCCGTGCGGCTGATTGCCGGCGGCATGCGCTGGCGCGACGCCGGCACGGGCGACGCGTGGCGCTCCGTCGTGAAGAACCGCGACGAAGTGCCCGAATCGGCCGAAGTCGAACTCGACGACGCGGCGGAGGCCCGCTATGTGTCGCGCGGTGGGCTCAAGCTCGAAGGCGCCCTGGCCGCGAGCGGCCTGGACCCATCGGGCAAGCTGTGCCTCGACGTGGGCCAGTCGACCGGCGGCTTCACCGATTGCCTGCTGCAGCGCGGCGCCGCGAAGGTGGTCGGTGTCGACGTGGGCCATGGGCAGCTGCATGCGCGGTTGCGCGAGGACGAGCGGGTTGTCGCCATCGAGGGCGTCAATGCGCGTGCGTTGTCGGCGGACGATCTGCAAGAAGAGGGTGAGGAGCCTTCCGAGTTGCGCTTCGACCTCATCGTCGGCGACCTGTCGTTCATTTCGCAGACGCTGGTGCTGCCGGCGCTGATGCCTTTCCTGGCCGACGATGGCCATCTGCTGATGCTGGTCAAACCGCAGTTCGAACTGCAGCCGGGGCAGGTCGGCAAGGGCGGCATCGTGCGCGACGAGTCAATGTACGCCGTGGTCGAGAAGCGCCTTCGCGATGCCTGCGAAGCCCTCGAGCTGCGCGTGCTGCAGTGGTTCGACAGCCCCATCGCGGGAGGCGACGGCAACCGCGAGTTTTTCATTCACGCCGTGCGCGCTGTTCAAGCGGACGGCTCTTAAGGAGACGCAGGTGCGCCTTCCGCTGAGCTTCGAATTCTTTCCGACCAAGACGCCTGAAGGCGCGGTCAAGCTGCGCGCCGTGCGCCAGCAGCTGTATGCGCGCAAGCCCGAGTTCTGCTCGGTCACCTACGGCGCGGGCGGCTCCACGCACCAGGGCACCTTTGGCGCGGTTCAAGAGATCCTGTCCGAGGGCGTGGACGCCGCGAGCCACTTCTCGTGCATCGGCGCCACGCGTGCCACCGTGCGCGAACAGCTGGCCGAACTCAAGGCCATGGGCGTGAAGCGCCTCGTCGCCCTGCGTGGCGACCTGCCGAGCGGCTACGGCATCGGCGGCGAATTTCTGTACGCGAGCGATCTCGTGGCCTTCATCCGCGAAGAAACCGGCCGCGACTTCCACATCGAGGTGGCTTGCTACCCCGAGGTGCATCCGCAGGCGCGTTCGCCGGAAGCCGACATGCAGGCCTTTGCCGCCAAGGTGAAGGCCGGTGCCGATTCGGCGATCACGCAATACTTCTTCAGCCCCGAGGCGTACTTTCGATTTGTCGACGACGCCCGCAAGCTGGGGCTCGACACGCCGATCGTCCCGGGCGTCATGCCGATCATCAGCTCGACGCAGCTCATGCGCTTCTCGGACGCCTGCGGGGCCGAGATTCCGCGCTGGATCCGCCTGCGGCTGCAGGGCTTCGGCGACGACACGGCATCCATCAAGGCCTTTGGTCTCGACGTGGTGGCCGACCTCTGCGCGCGCCTGCGCGATGGCGGCGCGCCGGCGCTGCACTTCTACACAATGAACCAGTCGGCGCCGACGCTGGCTGTGCTGGAGCGCCTCGATTGAGGGGGCGCGCGGAAGCAGGACGCTCGCTGCGCGGGGCCTTGCGCGTGGCCCTTGTCGCAGCAACCTGCGCGGTGGCCGGCTGTGCGATGCCTCCGGCCACCGAAGGCCCGGCGGACGCGAAAGACGCAAAGCTTTCGCCCTTGCAGCGCCAGCTGGCGGTGCCTGCGGGCGCACCGGCCCGTTCGAGCGTACCTTCAGTCCGCTACGACCTTGCGGCGCCCAGCTCTGGCGACCTGGGGCCTGACGACGGGGTGCCCGGCGACGGCGGCCCTCGCGAGATCTACGAGCGTGGTGGAGCGTCCTGGTATGGCATCCAGTTTCATCAGCGCAAGACTGCGAGCGGTGAGCGCTTCGACATGACGGCCATGACGGCGGCCCACAAGACCTTGCCGTTCAATACGCGCGTCTGCGTGCGCAGCCTGGTCACCGGCAGCGAAGTGCTGGTGCGCATCACCGACCGTGGCCCCTATGCGCAGGGCCGCATCATCGACCTGAGCCGTGCCGCGGCGGAGCGCATCGGCATGATCGGTCTCGGCATCAAGCAGGTGGCGCTGACGATCATCGACCGCGACGGTATGCGCTGCGGTGGTGCCGACGTGGAGGCGGCCGACACTCCGGCGCCGGCTGCAGCGCCGGCAGCCCCGCGCCGCAAGGTGAACGTGCCGGCGCGTCGCCGACGCTGAAAACTTCGGGCGAAGAAGAACCAGAAAGGGCTAGCCGCCCGAATCGAGCGAAAACGCGGCGTGCTTGTCCTGGGCCAGCCGCTCCACCAGTTGCGGCAGGGCGGCTGCCAGCAAGGGCTTCAGCGTATAGGGCGGGTTGATCAGGAACATGCCACTGGCGGGCAGCCCCGGGCGCTGGGTTTCGCCGGTGGTCGTGGTGATCAGCTTGCTCGACTTGACCGTGAGCGTGGCATGCAGCCACGGCTTGCCGGCCTTGGTCGCCAGCGTCTTCAGCCGCCTCGGGAGGTCGTGCGCCTCGGGCCGCGGAATGATCGGGTACCAGACCGCATAGGTGCCGGTCGCAAAGCGCTTGAGCGCCTCGGCCGCGAAGTCGAGCACGCGGCCGTAGTCGCTCTTGATTTCGTAGCTGGGGTCCATGAGCACCAGCGCGCGGCGCGAGGGCGGCGGCAGGAACTTGGTGGCGCTGCCAAAGCCGTCTTCGCGCAGCACGGCAATCTGGCGGCCGGCCTCGAGCTGCGCGATGTTGGCGTCCAGCGTGCGGGCGTCGGTGGGGTGCAGTTCGAACAGCTTGAGCTTGTCGTGGTCGCGCAGCAGGTGCTGCACGATGAACGGCGAACCCGGGTAGATGCGCGCACCGCCCTTGGGGTTGAAGTCGTGGATCACGCTGAGGTAGCGTGCAATCGCGTCGGCCAGGGGTGCTTCGGCTTCGGGTGCTACCTTTTTGGTAGCAGGCTTTGCGTTGGGAGCGGCTGGGGCGGCTGCTTTCTTGTCTGAAAGCAGCCGCAATATGCCTTCGGCCGCTTCGCCGCTGGTGCCGGCGTAGTCCCCGTCGAGCCTATAGAGGCCGGCGCCGGCGTGGGTGTCGACGACGGTCAGGGCTGCTTCTTTTTCAAGCAGGTGGTCGAGCGTGGCAATCAGCACCGTGTGCTTGAGCACGTCGGCGTGGTTGCCGGCATGGAAGGCGTGGCGGTAACTGAACATAGGGTGAGGATGGTAACGTCTCGGGCCCTCCGGCAGGCTTCAATTTGCTTCGATGGCCCGATTCTTCGTATAATCGCGGGCTTCGCAGCGTTTTTGTAGCCCCGCGGCGAAGGCATGCAACCTGTTCTCCAGGGTGCGTGAGACCCACCTAAGAGATTCCCGTCAGAGGAACGCCGACCGTGGAAAAGGGCTCGCCAAACCCTCTTTTCAAGAGAAAAACTCATGACCAAAACGTTCAGCGCCAAGCCCGCTGACGTGACGCACGAGTGGTTTGTGATTGACGCGACCGACAAGGTCCTCGGACGAGTAGCCAGCGAAGTTGCTCTCCGTTTGCGCGGCAAACACAAGGCCATTTACACGCCTCACGTCGATACCGGTGACTTCATTGTCATCATCAACGCAGCCCAGCTGCGCGTCACCGGCGCCAAGTCGATCGACAAGGTGTACTACCGTCACTCGGGCTACCCGGGCGGTATCACGGCGACCAACTTCCGCGACATGCAATCCAAGCACCCGGGCCGCGCCCTGGAAAAGGCTGTCAAGGGCATGCTGCCCAAGGGCCCGCTCGGCTACGCGATGATCAAGAAACTCAAGGTGTACGGTGGCGCTGAGCACCCGCATACCGCCCAACAGCCCAAAGTGCTGGAACTGTAAGGAGCCTTGAGAATGATTGGTGAATGGAACAATGGCACCGGCCGTCGCAAATCGAGCGTCGCCCGCGTGTTTCTGAAAAAGGGCTCGGGCAAGATCACGGTCAACGGCAAGGACATTCAAGAGTTCTTCGGCCGCGAAACCTCGATCATGATCGCGAAGCAACCCCTCGTGCTGACCAACAACCTCGAAGCTTTCGATGTGATGGTCAACGTGAACGGCGGCGGTGAATCCGGCCAAGCCGGTGCAACGCGCCACGGCATCACCCGCGCGCTGATCGACTACGACGCAAGCCTGAAGCCGGTGCTTAGCCAAGCTGGCTTTGTTACCCGCGACGCGCGTGAAGTCGAGCGTAAGAAGGTCGGTTTGCACTCTGCTCGCCGCCGCAAGCAGTTCAGCAAGCGCTGATACTGTCCGCTGCAAGCAAGAGCCGCCTTCGGGCGGCTTTTTCATTGCGGCTCTTGGCGGGGGCGGTTTTCGACCCCACTTGTGTTGGGTGCTCGCCAATGCCGCCCTGCCGAGAATGCCGCATTGCAGTAGCATTGGTTCATTGGCCGCCTGTTCGGCCCACAAGGAGTTATCCCACATGAGCGTTGTTGCCGAAAACATCCAGACCCAAATGCCCGAACCGATCGTCTTCACGGACAGTGCGGCCGCCAAGGTGGCCGACCTGATCGCCGAGGAAGGCAATCCCGACCTCAAGCTGCGCGTGTTTGTGCAAGGCGGCGGTTGCTCGGGCTTTCAGTACGGCTTCACTTTCGATGAAATCACGAATGAAGACGACACGACCATGACCAAGAACGGCGTGTCGCTGCTGATCGATGCCATGAGCTACCAGTATCTGGTCGGCGCTGAAATCGACTACAAGGAAGATCTGCAGGGCGCGCAGTTCGTGATCAAGAATCCGAACGCCACCAGCACCTGTGGCTGCGGATCCAGCTTCTCGGCTTGATTTGGCTCTGCTGCTGATAAAAGCCGCCTTCGGGCGGCTTTTTGCTGTCAGGCACCTCTATTCTCACCCGGAAGGGGCGCGTGCTCCGCTTGCGGGAGTTTCAGGCCGGATAAACCGCACCCAGCACGCGTGGCCCGCGCGCTCCCGTCACACTGGCAAGGTTGCCCGCCTCGCGCCGCACGGTACTGCGCGCCAGCCAAGCAAAGGCCGCGGCTTCGACCTGCAGCGGCGGCAGGCCGTGCTTCGTCGATGCATCCACCGTCACGCCCGGCAGCAGCGCGCGCAAGCGCGCGAGCAGGTGGTCGTTCAAGGCGCCGCCGCCGCAAACGATCAGCAGTCTGCTACCGTTTCCATAGCGCTGCACATCGGTCGCACAAACGCTGGCGGTGAATTCGGTCAGGGTCGCCTGCACGTCGGCAGGCGCGGCGCCCGCAACCGCGCCTAGGCGTGCTGAAAGCCAGGGCGGGTTGAACAGATCGCGACCCGTGCTCTTGGGCGGCGCCTTTGCGAAATAGGGCTCGGCCTGCAGCGTTGCAAGCAGCTCGGGCAGAACCTGCCCACTTGCGGCCCATTGCCCCCCGCGATCGAAGGGCTGGCCGGTGTGAAGCTGGCACCAGTAATCCATCAAGGCATTGCCTGGCCCGCAGTCGAAACCCAGCACGGCGGGCTCTTCCGGCGCATCAGCGGCGGGTAGCAGGCTCAAATTGGAAATGCCGCCGATGTTCAGCACCGCCACAGGTTCGTCGGCGCGCGCGAAGAGCGCACGGTGGAATGCCGGCACCAGCGGGGCGCCCTGGCCGCCCGCGGCGAGGTCTCGGCTGCGGAAGTCCGCAACCACGTCGATGCCGGTCAGTTCGGCCAGTAGCGAGGGGTTGTTGATCTGCAGCGTGTAGCCGACGGCATCGAACTCGGTGGGGCGGTGGCGAACCGTCTGGCCATGGGCGCCAAGCGCCGTGACGGCGCCTGCAGGAGTCCCGCTGTCTGCGAGGAGCTGGCCGACCACTCCCGCATAGACGCGGGCCAAGCCATTACCGGCCAGCGCGGCGCGGTGCAGTTCGTTGTCGCCGGGCGTGTTCAGCGCCATCAGCTCTGCCCGCAGTTCGGAGGGGAAAGGGGCGGTGGCGTAGGCCCGTACCGCAATACGCCCTTCGGAAAAGTCAGCCAGAACGCCATCGACGCCGTCGAGCGACGTGCCGGACATCAAGCCGATGAAAAGTTCGGCGGCCATTGCTGAACGGGACGAGCGGGGCGCTTGTTGTGCCGCCGCTATTGCCCCGCGGCTGTTCAGTCCGCGCTGGCCTGGATGACCGAGAACGCTGCAGCCAGTTCGGTGCGCGCACCGACGGCAATGCGTTCGAAGGCCGGGCGCATGGCGGCGGTGATCGGGGCGCCGCCTTCCTGGGCGATCGAGGCCGGGTCCTGGTATTCGCCGTTCACGCGGAACTCGAAGTGCAGGTGAGGGCCAGTGGCCCAGCCGGTGGCGCCCACGGCGCCGATCGTCTGGCCCTGGCTGATGCTTTCGCCGGCCTTTACGTCGACGCGGCTCAGGTGGGCGTAGGCCGTCTGCTGGTTGTTGCGGTGCTTGATGATGACGATGTTGCCGTAGCCGCTTTGCGTGCCGGCGAAATCGACTGTGCCGTCGCCGACGCTGCGCACCGCCGTGCCCGTGGGCGCGGCAAAGTCGATGCCGTTGTGCTGGCGCCAGCTGTTCAGGATCGGGTGCATGCGCATCGCAAAGCCGCTCGACACGCGCGAAAACTCCACGGGCGAGCTCAGGTACGCCTTGCGCAGGCTGTCGCCGTTCGGGCGGTAGTAGCTGCCCTTCTGGCCCGGAGGCTGGAACCACACGGCCTGGTGCACCTTGCCGCCGCTCTCGAACTCTGCCGAGAGCACGCGGCCGCTGCGTAGCGCCTGACCGTCGGCTTCGAAGGTTTCGTACACCACGGCAAAGCGGTCGCCCTTGCGCAGTGCGCGCACATCGACGTCGCCCGCGAAGATGTCGGCCAACTGGCTCGCGACCGAATCGGGAACGCGGGAGTCGTCGGTGGCAGCGAACAGCGAAGTGCGGATGGTGCCGCTGGCCAGGCGGGTGCCCGGCGTGAGCGTGTCGCGTTCGGTGAGCGCGACGAAGCCGACCGCCGTGCGCTCGATCACGAAGCGCTTGAAGCCGCCGTCGCCGTCGGGAATCCAGCGGGCGCTCAGCTTCTTGAGCTGATTTTCCTGGGTGGCTTCGGCCGTGATGGTGCGGCCTGCGCGCGCGAACAGCGCATTGCGGGCTTCGCCGCTCGCGCGCACGAAGGCGGTGGCGGCGGGGTCGGAAATACCCAGGCGCTTCAGCAGGGCCTCGGCCGTGTCGCTGGAGCGGGTGATGTCGGTGCGAAACAGCGTGAAGCTGAAGTTCTCGAGCGATTCGCTCTGTTCTGCAAAAGACAGGGGCGCAGTCGCTTCAAGCACCTGCTGGACCGGGAGGTCGGAAGCGTCGGGGCCCAGGGAGGCTACCGCCAGTGTTCCGGCGCTCAACAAGGCAGCCGCGATGGCCGCGGTAATCTGCTTGGGATAGGTCCGGAATGTATAGGCCACGCGAGAAGCCAGGAGCTCCTCGGCGGCGAGAATGCCGTTGATCAAACTTTGAATTCCAGCTCAGGTTCTGCAAATCCGCGCTGCAAAGCCCAGAACGGACAGGGCGGCAGGACGGTGCGGAAAAAAGCGCCGCTTAGAATCCGGCGCTTGAAAAGTCGGGCTGAGTATAGCTTCGGCAACCTGAAAATCAGCCAAAAAGCCTATGAATGCCGAATCTGTTACATCCAATGGCCTGTCCGATGGTGTAAGACGAGCGCTTGAGATATCCCTCCGGGGGACCGACGAACTGCTGCCCCGGGACGAGTGGGTGCGCAAGCTGCAGCGCTCGGAGGCCAGCGGAACGCCGCTGCGCATCAAATTGGGGCTCGATCCAACCGCGCCCGATATCCACATCGGCCATACGGTTGTCCTCAACAAGATGCGTCAGCTCCAGGACCTGGGGCATCGGGTAATTTTCCTGATTGGCGACTTCACGACCACCATTGGCGATCCTTCGGGCCGCAACAGTACCCGGCCGCCGCTCACGCGAGAGCAGATCGAGGCCAACGCCCAGACCTACTACCGGCAGGCCAGCCTGGTGCTGGACCCTGAAAAGACAGAGATTCGCTACAACTCCGAATGGAGCGACCCGCTGGGCGCGCGCGGCATGATCCAGCTGGCCGCCAAGTACACCGTCGCCCGCATGATGGAGCGCGACGACTTCAACAAGCGCTTCAAGGCCGGCCAGTCGATTTCCGTGCACGAGTTCCTCTATCCGCTGATGCAGGGCTACGACTCGGTGGCGCTCAAGAGCGACCTCGAACTGGGCGGCACCGACCAGAAGTTCAATCTGCTGGTTGGCCGCCACCTCCAGCAAGAATACGGCCAAGAGCCGCAGTGCATACTCACTATGCCTCTGCTGGAGGGTCTCGATGGCGTCGAGAAGATGTCCAAGAGCAAGAACAACTACATCGGCATCAGCGAAGACGCCAACACCATGTTCGCCAAGGTGCTGTCGATCTCCGACGAGTTGATGTGGCGCTGGTACACCTTGCTGAGCTTCCAGTCGCTGGAGCAGATCGAGGCGCTCAAGTCCGAAATCGCGGCCGGCCGCAATCCGAAGGATGCGAAGGTGGCGCTGGCCAAGGAAATCACCGCGCGCTTCCACAGCACGGCGGCGGCCGAGACGGCGGAGCAGGATTTCATCAACCGCAGCAAAGGCGGCGTGCCGGACGAGATTCCCGAGGTGTCGCTTGGCGGTGCGCCGCTGGGTATTGCGCAACTGCTCAAACAGGCCGGCCTGGCACCTTCGACCTCCGAGGGCAACCGGCTGGTCGATGGCGGCGGTGTGCGCGTCGATTCGGTCGTGATCAGCGACAAGGCGCTGAAACTGCCGGCGGGCAGCTACGTGGTGCAGGTCGGCAAGCGCAAGTTTGCGCGCGTGATCGTCAGCTGATCGGATCAAAGGGGCGGCTGCGCTGGCCGCCAGCCGCCTTTACCGGACTTCGATGGTGACGCGCCGGTTGCGCGGCTCGTCCACTTCGTCAGCCGTGGACACGGCGAGCTCGCGTTCGCCGCGGCCTACGGCTTCGATGCGCTTGGCCGGAAACTGCCGGTCGATGAAGAGTTGCACCACTTCCTGTGCCCGGCGCTGCGAAAGCATGTCGTTCTGCTCCAGTGCGCCCTTGGTGTCAGTGTGCCCAGTCACCACGATGTCGCTGCCGCTGCGGGTTTGAGCCGCAACCAGCGCCTCGTTCATGACCTGCTGCGACGCGGGCGTGAGCGTGGTGCCCCCGGCGTCGAAAAACACCGTGTACCGCTGCGGCGGAGGCGGGCGCATGTCGAACAGTACCTTGTTCTCGGCGCGCACCTTGGCCGGGTCGGCCTGGTCGACCACGGGTGCGCCCGAAGCGCCGACGGCCGCGGTTGCACGCTGATAGGGCCTGGAAAGAACTTCTTCGCCGTCCTTCGCGCGCACCACCACCGCAGAGGGCTTGTCGTCCGCCTGGGGCAGCAGCACCACGCGGGTGCCCGGTGTGCTGCAGGCGGCAAGCAGCGCTGTGATCAGGGCGGCAAGAAGGGTGGAGGCATGGGGCCGCAACTTCATCGTCATGGCTGGCCATCGGTCTGCACGATGAAGTCGGTTCCGCGGATTCCGATCGTGGCCGTTTGCGTTTCCACGCGGATCGCGTCGGGGTTGGTCTTGCCGATCAGGCCCGTGATCATGCGCATGGAGCCGCGCAGCAGCGATACGAGCACGCCGCCTTCATGCGTGGTGGCGTTGAAGTGGAATTCCTTCAGGTCCAGCCGCGACGAAGGCCCGACGACGAGCGTCGTGTCGTCGCGCAAGACCACGGCCGCGGAAGAGTCCGGGCCGGTCACGATACGGTCCACCGCGGTGAGCGCATCGCCTGCAGCAGCCACGCGCGGCGTACCGGCCGAGCTGAGCAGCTGCACGTTGCCGCGCACCGACTTCACGAAGCCCGCCTGGGGCTCGGCAACCGGTGCGGCCATGGGTGCGGTGGGCGTTGCTTGCGCGTGGGCCAACGCCACTGCGCCCCAAAGGGCGAAGCCTCCCAGGGCGATCAGGAATTTTTTCATCATCACTCTCTGCGAATGTCTCGCGGTGACACAAATATTAAATTGAACCTGTTACAAGCGGAGGCCGCATTTGATAACTCGGCTACAAAGATGCGGCCTTTTGCCGCACTTCTGTCGTTTTTCTTGTTCAACGTCTCTCGCCGCGCATGATTTTTACGCCCAAGACGCTGCTTCGCGTTTCCGTTGCCGTTGCCCTCGTCACCATCTTGCTCAAGGGCCTGGCAGGCTACGTCACGAATTCGATGGGCCTGATTTCCGACGCCATGGAGTCGTTCGTCAATCTTGCCAGCGCTATGTTCGCCCTGGCCATGGTGACCGTGGCGGCGCGGCCGGCCGACGAGGACCATCCCTACGGCCACCACAAGGCCGAGTACTTTTCATCGGGCTTCGAAGGCATTTTGATCGTTGGCGCGGCGGCCGCCATTCTCTGGGTTTCCGTGCAGCGGCTGCTTTCTCCCCAGCCGCTCGAGCAACTGGGCTGGGGGCTCGCGCTTTCGGTGCTCAGCTCCGCCTTCAACGCGGGCTTGGCCTATGCGTTGTTTCGGGCGGCGCATGTCCACCGGTCCATCGCGCTGGAAGCCGATGCGCGGCACCTCATGACCGACGTCTGGACTTCGGCTGCGGTCGTCATCGGCATCGTGGCCGTGCACTTCAGCGGATGGCTCTGGCTCGATCCGCTGCTGGCCATCGGCGTGGCGCTCAACATCGTGCGGGAGGGCGTGAAGCTCGTGTGGCGATCGTCACAGGGCCTGATGGACGAGGCGCTCGAGCCCGAAACCATTGCCACGCTGCGCACCACGCTCGACGAGTTTGCAGCGCGCTTGCCCGAAGGCGCACGGCTGCGCTTCGACGACATGGTCACCCGGCGCGCGGGCCAGCGTCGGTTTGCCGACCTGCACATGCACGTGCCGGGCGACTGGACGCTGCAGCACGCGGCCGCCATGCGCGACGAACTGGAGCAGGCACTCATGGACGCCGTGCCCGGCCTGCGCGTGACCATCCAGTTGCTGCCGCTGGGCATGGAAGCGCGCGCCACGCAGATGGAGGAAGAGGCATGAAGGCCGTGATTCAGCGCGTGGCAAGCGCGCGTGTCGATATTGGCGGGCAGACCGCGGGCGCCATCGAGGCCGGCCTGCTCGTGCTGCTCTGCGCGGAGCGCGGCGATGCGGATGCCGTGGCCGATCGCATGCTCGCAAAGATACTGAAGCTGCGCATCTTTTCAGATGAAGCGGGCAAGATGAACCGCAGCCTGCAGGACATCGGCGGCGGCCTGCTCGTGGTGAGCCAGTTCACGCTCGCGGCCGACGTGAGCGGCGGCAATCGCCCGAGCTTCACGCAAGCGGCGGCGCCGGACGAAGGGCGGCGGCTCTACGACTATTTCGTGGCGCAGGCGCGCGCCGCGCATCCGGTGGTTGCCACGGGCGAGTTCGGCGCCGACATGCAGGTGCACCTGGTCAACGACGGGCCAGTCACCATTCCCATGCAAATGACGGCCTAGCGCGCTGTGTTCACTTGCGTTCGAGCACGGCTTCCCAAAGCACCTTCGGCTGTTCGTAGCGCTCGACCGTGAGTTCTTCCAGGCGCAGCATGCGCCAGCCCTCGGCGAAGAGCCGCTCCACCGCTTCGCGGTCGAAAAAGCGCTTGGGCACGCCGTCCACCAGGTAGAAGGAGTCTTCGCCTTTCGGTGGCGGGCCGCTCGCGCCGTGGTGAAAGTCGTTCACGGAGTTCAACCGGCACAGCAGCACGCCGCCCGGTCGAAGCACGCAGTGCATGCGCCGTGCGAGCGCCAGCGTTTCATCCCAGGCAAAGTAGTGCAGCGAAAGACTCGCGAGCACCACACCGACGCTTCCGTCGGCCACTGGAAAGGGCGCACGGAAATCGGTGCGGTGAAACTCCGCGCCGTGCGGCACGCGCGCCCGCGCCGCCGCGACCGATTCGGTCGAGAGCTCGATGCCCACCACGCGCTGTCCTGCGTTCACCAACACCGCACTGTCCCGGCCCGTTCCGCAGCCCAGCTCGAGCACCGGGGCAGCGCCTGCGCGCTCGGCGACCAGATCCAGCCAGCGGTCCAGCCACGGATCGGTGGTATTCGCTCCGGGCGATGTCATCGCTACCTGCCGTACGGATTTCGAATGCCGAGGCCCGCAAGGATCTCGATCTCGCGCGCTTCCATTTCCTCGGCATCGGCCTCACCGGTCTCGTGGTCCCAGCCCTGCGCGTGCAGCGTGCCGTGAACCAGCAGGTGCGCGTAGTGCGCGGCCAGTGTCTTGCGCTGTTCCTTGGCCTCGGCCGCGACCACCGGCGCGCACAGCACCAGGTCGGCCATCACCATCGGGCTTTGCGCATAGTCGAACGTCAGCACGTTGGTTGCATAGTCCTTGCCGCGAAATTCGCGGTTCAGGCGCTGCCCTTCCTCGGCATCGACGATGCGCACCGTGATCTCGCCGTCCGCGTTGAGCGCATGGCGGATCCAGCGGGCCACGCTGTGCCGCGGCAATGCGGCGCGATGCCGCTCGATGCCCTTGAAGCGCGGTGCGAACTGGAGCGAAAGCGAAAGCTGAGCCAGCGCCATGTCAGTGCGACCCCGCACGCTTGCGCTGGCCGTCGTAGGCATCGACGATTTTGGCGACCAGTGGATGCCGCACCACGTCGGCACTGGTGAAGTGCGTGATCGCGATGCCGCTCACGCGCCGCAGCACGCGCTCGGCGTCGATCAGCCCGCTCAACTGCTGCTTGGGCAAATCGATCTGGCTCACGTCGCCCGTCACCACCGCCTTGGCACCGAAGCCGATGCGCGTGAGGAACATCTTCATCTGCTCGACCGTCGTGTTCTGCGCCTCGTCGAGAATGACGAAGGCATTGTTCAGCGTGCGCCCGCGCATGAAGGCCAGCGGCGCGATTTCTAGCGCGTTGCGCTCGAACGCCTTCTGCACTTTTTCGTAGCCCATGAGGTCGTAGAGCGCGTCGTACAGCGGGCGCAGGTACGGGTCGACCTTCTGCGTCAGGTCGCCCGGCAGAAAGCCGAGCCGCTCGCCGGCTTCCACCGCCGGTCGCGTGAGCACGATGCGTTGCACCGCCGCGCGCTCCAGCGCGTCGACTGCGCAGGCCACCGCCAGGTACGTCTTGCCGGTGCCGGCCGGGCCGATGCCGAAGGTGATGTCGTGCTTGGCGATGTTGTCGAGGTACAGCGCCTGCGTGGGCGTACGCGCGCGCAGGTCGGCGCGGCGCGTGACGAGCATGGCCGAGTCCTCATCGCTCATCGAGCCGTCGCCTGCGAGCGTGAGCTGCACCACGGCCGGGTCGATAGGGCGCTGGGCAATTTCGTACAGCGCCTGCAGCACGTCCATCGCCCGCTGCGCGGAGGCCTTGGGGCCGTCGACCTTGAACTGCTCGTGGCGATGCGCGATCTTCACGCCCAGGGCCTCTTCGATGCGGCGCAGGTGCGCGTCCAGCGGTCCGCACAGGTGGCCGAGGCGCGAGTTGTTGGGGGGAGCAAAGGTGTGTCGCAGAATCACGCCGGACATTTCAAGGAAAAAGGGCACCCATGATAGGCAAACTCACCGGCATCCTGGCCGAGCGCAACCCACCGCAGGTGGTGGTGGACTGCAATGGCGTCGGTTACGAGGTCGATGTGCCGATGAGCACGTTCTACAACCTGCCGGGCACCGGAGAGCGCGTTTCGCTGCTCACGCACTTCGTGGTGCGCGAGGACGCGCAGATTCTCTACGGTTTCGGCACCGCCGAGGAGCGTGCGGCTTTTCGGCAACTCATCAAGATCACCGGCGTGGGCCCGCGCACGGCGCTCGGCCTGCTGTCGGGCATGAGCGTGGGCGAACTGTCGCAGGCCATCACCACGCAAGAGCTCGGCCGGCTCGTCAAGATTCCGGGCATCGGCAAGAAGACCGCCGAGCGGCTGCTGCTGGAACTCAAGGGCAAGCTGGGCGCCGACATCGGCCTGCCCGCGCATGCGGCCTCCGACGCGCAGGCCGACATCCTGCAGGCGCTCATCGCGCTGGGCTACAGCGACAAGGAAGCTGCACTGGCGCTGAAGGCATTGCCCAAGGATGCGACCGTGAGCGAAGGCATCAAGCTGGCGCTGAAGGCGTTGGCGAAGTAGGGCGCCGAACCCGCGCTCAGGGGTGGATCTTCTCGCCCTTGGCGAGCATTTCAATGAATTGCGCAATACGCCGCGCCCGGGTCTCGGGCTTCTTCGCACCCTGCGTGCGGAACAGTACCGCGTAGCGGTTGCGCGAATCGAGCTTGGCAAAGAAGGCGGCCGCCTTGGGGTTCGCGTCCAGCGCGGCCTGCAGGTCGGGCGGCACGGTGGCGACGCTCTGGGCGTCGTAGGCCGCATCCCAGCGGCCGTCGGCGCGGGCGCGGTCGACCTCGGCCAGGCCGGCAGGTTGCATGCGGCCTTCCTCGATCAGCTTCAGTGCCTTGTCGCGGTTGATCTTCGACCAGGTGCTGCGCGGCGTGCGCGGGGTGAAGCGCTGCAGAAAGTACTTGTCGTCTTCCGCCTTGCGCTGCCCGTCGATCCAGCCGTAGCACAGCGCCACTTCGAGCGCCTCGGCATGATTGACAGACGTAATGCCGCTGTCTTTCTTGGCCATTCGCAGCCACACGCCGGCCGCGGCGGCATGGTGTCGCTTGAGCCAACGCTCCCATGAGGCAGCGGTGGTGCATTCGACGGGCGTGTCGTGCGGAACGCGCTCGGCAATTGCCGCTTTCTTTGTGCTTGCCGTACTCACGGCACCCACCAGTAGCGCAGCGCGTGAAAGTAGATCGGCGCCGCGAAGATCACCGAGTCGAGCCGGTCGAGCATGCCGCCATGGCCTTCGATCATCGAGCCCCAGTCTTTCACGCCGCGGTCTCGCTTGATGGCGGACATCACGAGTCCGCCGAAAAAGCCCATGAGGCAGATGGTGAGCGCCATCAGCGCCGCCTGCCAGGGGTTGAACGGCGTCGCCCAATAGAGCGCCGCGCCCAGTGCGGTGGCGCTGGCGACGCCGCCGACCAGGCCTTCCCACGTCTTCGATGGCGAGAGTTCGGGCGCCACCTTGCGCTTGCCGAAGAGCTTGCCCCAGACGTACTGCAGCACGTCGCTGCCCTGCACCACGATCACCAGAAAAGCGATCAGCAACAGGTTGCGGCCTTCGAAGCCGGGAATCTGCAGCGTAAGCAGCGCAGGCACGTGGCTGATGCAGAACACGCAGATCATCAGGCCCCACTGGATCTTGGAGGTGCGCTCCAGAAAGCGCTGCGTGTCGCCGCCCACGGCCGCAAGAATCGGCAGCACAAGAAAGGCGTAGACCGGAATGAAGATCGAATAGAGCCCGTACCACTCGATCCACACCAGGAAATACTGCACCGGCAGCCCGATGTAGAACGCGGCTGCAATTGCATGATGGTCGCCGCGCCGCGTGTAGGCCAGGCTGATGAACTCGCGCAGCGCATAGAACGAGATCAGATAGAACAGCACGATCACGCCGCCCTTGCCGAATGCAAAAGCAAGGCCGATCACCGCCACCATCACCCACCACGCATTGACGCGCGCGTTGAGGTTGTCGATGACCGAATGGGGCTGGCCTTGCGCCACGCGCCACTTGAGCGTTGCGCCGATGGCCGATGCGAGGATCAGCACGCCGGCCACGCCTCCGAACAATTGCAGCGTGGTCTGGGTAAAAGGCGAGATATTCATGGCGTGGTTGCGGCTGCTTTTTCTTGTTCGGGCACGCGGTCGTATTCGGGGCGCAGGTCGAGCATGGCGGCACGCGCGCGGGCGAGAAAGCCGGTCTTGTCTTCGCCTTCGGCCAGCTGGATGGGCGCGCCGAAGCGAACCGTGCAGGCGAGCGGAATCGGCACCAGCGTGCCCTTGGGCAGCACGCGCTTCAGGTTCTCGATCCACACAGGCACCAGTCGCACGGTGGGGCAGGCACGCGCCAGGTGATAGAGGCCGCTCTTGAGCGGCAGCAGGATCTCGTCGCCGGTGTTGCGCGTGCCCTCGGGAAACATGATGAGCGAGTCGCCGCCTTCGAGCGCTTCTTTCATCTGGTCGACAGGGTTGCCGCCTTGGCCCGAGCCGTCGCGCCGGATCATCAGCGCGTTGAACACATCCGCGCCGATGAACTGGCGCACTTTCGACGCCATCCAGTAGTCCTGCCCCGCCACCGGCCGAGTCAGCGCGCGCAGGTCGGGCGGCAGCGTGGCCCACAGCAGCACGAAATCGCCGTGGCTCGTGTGGTTGGCGAAGTACAGCGTCTGCTCGGCCTTGGGCGTGGTGCCGCTCCAGATGGCGCGTACGCCCGTCAGCAACCCGGCCGCGCCGATGATCAGCTTGCCTGCAACGATGGCCAGCGCGCGGCGCAGCACCGTGCTTTCTGGTCGGCGGTCTTCTTCTTTGTTGTTGTCTTGTTCGGTCACGACAGGTCCTGTGTCATCAAGGCAAGGAGAAACATGGCGCTCTGGCATGCGACCACGATGGCGTGGCGCTGCATGAGCTGCCGGGTGCCCTGCACGCGGTCATCGAGCGGCCGCAGGGCCGCGGGCGGTTGCGCATTGCGCAGGCCGAGCCGGTCGAGCGCGCCGTCGAGCGCACCGAGCGATGCGATGTCGCCGCGCGCGAGATCGGCGAACAGCGCCTGGTCGAGCCGCAGCCTGAATGCGAAATATCGCTCGAGCGTGCCCAGCACCACCACTGCTCCAAAGCCCATGGCAGCCGTGGTCGAGAGCGAGCGCATGGTGAGCGCGAGCACCAGCGCCGCAATGCACATGAGTGCGAAGCCCCAGGCCGCCAGCACCGTCGCGGCGCGCAGCAACCCGGCCAAGGCCGCGCAGGTGGCGCGTTCGTTCTCAGTCATGAGGCGGCGCTCCGGGTGCAGCGGCACCCAGTGGTTCGAGCGAGGTCCGCCACGCAGCGCGCAGAACGATCTGCGGGCGCGCGAGGCGCACAGCGTCTTCCGCCTGCGCCAGGCCGCCCGATGCGCCATAGCGCCCCAGCCATGCGATGGCAGCCGCGGCGCTGCGCGAGAAGCCCAACGCACAGCAGACCCACACGGGAGCGCCTTCGGCATGGAGGCGCTGCCCTTCGATTACCGCGGCGGCGCGCTGCAGCCGCACGGTCGGCGGCACGGTCAAATCGAGTACCGGTACGCAACGCGCATGCGGAACGCCGGCCGGCGCCTGCAGCTCGGCGCACAGGCTCACGATCCGCGGTCGTCCGGCGTCAATCCATTCGGCCTTCGTCGGCAGGCGCCCGAGGCGCAGGCCCGGCACCACCTCGACCGAAGCCGGCAGCTTGCGCGTCCAGAGCCATGCGTTGACTGCCGCGCCAAGGCGATAGGGCGCGAACAGCCATCGCGCGGCCCAACCCATGCGGCCCATGCCGTTCATCTGGAAGCCGCGGGCGCCAAAGCCGATGTAGTTGAGCGCCACCAGCGCCAGCGAAACCGCGGGCCAGGCGAGCCACAGCCACGTGCCGCCGCCATACAACGCGGCTGCAAGAAACAGGGCTGCGCCCACTGCGTAGAAGCCCCCGAGCTTCCAGCGTTGCGCATCGCGCGCGCATTGCCAGGCGCGCGGCATCGACACCGTGCGCTCCAGCGGCCACAGCCAGACGCAGAAGATTCCGAGCAGTGCACCCGTGGGAATGTCGATGAAGTGGTGTTGCCAGGTGGTGAGCACCGACGCGCAGATCGCGAACGCCCACACATGCAGCACCAGCCTTGCCCACATTGCACGCAGGAACTGCCGGTACCAGTCCCACAGGATCACCGCCAGCGCGATGTGCAGCGAAGGCGCCTGGTTGTAGGGCTGGTCGAAGCCGCGCAGCGCATTGAACAGGAAGGCCGGCGCGCCTTCGACGGCCGGCTGCCCAAAGCTGAAATGCAGCGGCCAGACGACAAAGCAGGTGCAGGCGATGAGCGTTGCGGTTACGAGCCGCAGCGCATGCCTGTCGAGCGTGTGCTTGCTGCGCGCGAGAAAGAGCGAGAGCGCGTAGAAGACGTTGATCGTCCAGTACGGAAAAATCGTCCAGGCCCAGAACGGCACCTGCCGCTCCCACTCGAAGGCCATCGAAGGCACCTGCGCGCGCGTGGTGGCCCACCAGTTGGCAAGTCCGTAGGTCGTGTAGAACAGCGGCCCCAAGAACACCAGCCATGCGGCGGCCCGCTTCCACGGTCGCTGTGCCAGCCAGTGCTTCATTTCGCGTCAAGCCCGGAGGTCACGCCACCCTCACCGCGAGCGAGACGGTGAAGATGCCCCACTCGTCGATGCGCTGGTCGATCTTGCGGAAGCCCGCTTCTTCCACCAACTGGTCCATCTCGGCCTGGGTGCGGCGGCGCATCACCCACGCCTCGCCCTGGCGGTGACTGGTGAGCGCGCGCGCAATCATCTCGAGCTGCGGGTGCCAGGGCTGGCCGGTGTAGACCAGGTAGCCGCGGTCTTCCACCGCATCGCCCACGCCCGCGAGAGAGCGGCGCACCATTTCGTTGTCGGGAAAGAGTTCGTACAGGCCCGACACCACGGCCAGCGTGGGGCGCGGCGTTACGGTGGCCAGGCTGATGCGGTCGAAGGCATCGGCCTGAACGAACTGCGCAACGTCTTCCAGGCCCTTTTCGGCAATGAGCGCGCGGCCGTCGCGCACGTTGATGTCGCTGTAGTCGCGCAGCAGGATCGAGCTGGCCTTGACCGGGCTCGCAGTCACGGCGTCGAGCACGTAGCGGCCATGGCCGGCCGCAATGTCCATCACGCGCACCTCGCGGTGCATTTCGGCCAGGCGTTCCATCGCGATGCGGATCAGCTCCTCGACATGGATCTTGCGCTGCCGGATGCCGCGCCAGCCGATCGAGTTCAGGTAGGTCTTGTCGATGGAGCGGCCGAGCGGCCCCTTGCCTTCCGGATGGTTGCGGTAGACGTAGTCGAGCGTGCTGCCCGAATCGAAGCCGGTGTCGTGGCCCAGCTTCACGCCGCGCGAAAGAGTGCCGCCAAAGCGCAGCCCGGCGCGCGTCAGTCCCCAGTAGGCGCCGCGCGGAGACAGCGGCGCCAGTGGCTCGGCCAGCGCGCGCGACTCGTCGGCGGTGTTGCCGCTCAGGTGCGCCGCGCGCAGGTCGACCGGTGCCGGCGGCTCCTCGAACAGCTGAAGGACGAACTCGCGGATGGCCTGCACCGCCGGTGCGCGGTCCTTCTCGCCCAGCGTGTCGTGGAAGAAGCCCGGCAATTCCAGCTTGGTCTTGATCGCACTGCCCAGCCGCTCGAAGAACTGGTGCTGCGGCTTGTGGTGCACCACCCAGTCGGCGCCGGAGATCAGCAGCTGAACCGGCTGCGTGATGGCATTGGCGTCGGCCACCACGCGGTCGGCGGCTTCGTAGAGCCCCAGCAGGATGTTCACCGCAATGGGCCGCGAGATCAGCGGATCGCTCTCGTAGCTCGCAATGCGCTCGGGGTCGTGCGTGAGGAACTTCGCCTTCACGTAGCTGTTGACGAAGAACAGGCCGCGCAGCTTGTGCATCAGGCCCAGCCCGGCGCGCGCAAAAGGCACGTACAGCTTGACCTTGAAGGCCGGCGACGCCAGCGTGAGCCCGCGCACCTTGGGGGCGTAGTCGTGCGCCCAGGTGGAAACCAGCACGGCGCCCACGCTCTGCGCAATCACGTGGATGTCCTGCTCGGCCACGCCGTGCGCGCTGCCGATGTGCTGTACGAAGGTCTGCACGTCGCGCACCGACGTGGCAAAGCTCGGGCTGTAGCCGCGCTGGCCCGGCGAGCGGCCGTGGCCGCGCGCGTCCCAGGCAAAAAAGTCGAAATCGGGCAGATTGAGCTCGTCGACCAGGTGCGCCATGCGCGCGCCGTGCTCATGCCCGCGATGAAACAGCACGATGGCGCCGCGGCGCGCCGCACCCGTGGCCGGCCAGTGCCGATAGAACAGCGATTCGCCGTCGTGCGTGCGGAACTGGCGCTCTTGCGCCATGCGTTGGTGGGTGTTGGTATCGGTATCGGTCATTGAATCCAGATCGCTGTTCTTTTGTTTGTTGTGCATGGGTTCATGCGGCTTCGGCCAGCGCACGCCGCACGCGGTTGGCCACCGTCCAGGCGACCAAGGCGGCGACAAGCGGCATCAGCCAGGCTGTCCAGCCCGGCAGCGGCCAGCCCAGCGCCACATAAAGGCCGAGCGCGCCGAACACGAAGGCGCGGTCGCTCTTGCCCAGCGGCCCGTCGTAGCGGCGCGATGCGCCTACCGTGGGGCCGAGTGCGCCGGCAAACTCGCTCAGGCCCGCGAGCATGATCACCGTGCCGACCCAGAACGGGCTGAACGGCTGCACCAGCGCAAACGGCAGGTACAGCGCAGCATCGGAGACCACGTCGGTCAGTTCGTTGAGAAAAGCGCCGAGCTTGCTCTGCTGCCCGTGCTCGCGCGCCAGCATGCCGTCGATGGCGTTGAACGCCATGCGCACGAACATCCATGCCGGAATGAGCGCAAAGGCCGCAAGCGACGGCGCCGCAAAGAAAAGCCACAGCCCGAGAGCCACCGAAACCACGCATGCCGCCAGCGTGACCTGGTTGGCGGTGACGCCCATGGCGTGCAGGCGTGCCGCCAGCGGCCGCAACAGCGCCTGGAACCGCGGCTTCAGTTCGTAGATGGACACGTGCTGGCTTCCCCTCGTTTGTTATATGGCCTGAGACGGCCGGAGCATTCTGCCAGTGTGGGGATTGGCCCCACGCTCGGCACTTCATGTCCTCGCTGCCCCCCGAGGGGGCCACTCGCTTGCTTGGGGCGGCCCGGCGCGCGCTCGGACTAAACTTGCCGCCGAAGCCCCTCATTTCATGACCATCCAGACCGACGATTTCGCCCCCGCACCGCCCCGCGTGGTGTCCGCCGCCCCGGCTTCGCCCCAGGAAGAGGCGATCGAGCGGGCGCTGCGCCCCAAGCTGCTCGACGAATACGTCGGCCAGGCCAAGGTGCGCGAGCAGCTCGAAATCTTCATTGGCGCGGCGCGCAAGCGCAAGGAAGCGCTCGACCACGTGCTGCTGTTCGGCCCGCCCGGCCTCGGCAAGACCACGCTGTCGCACATCATTGCGGCCGAACTGGGCGTGAACCTGCGCCAGACCTCCGGCCCCGTACTCGAAAAGCCCAAGGACCTGGCGGCGCTGCTGACCAACCTGGAGCCCAACGATGTGCTCTTCATCGACGAGATCCACCGCCTGAGCCCGGTGGTCGAGGAAATCCTCTACCCCGCGCTGGAGGACTACCAGATCGACATCATGATCGGCGAAGGCCCCGCGGCGCGCAGCATCAAGCTCGACCTGCAGCCCTTCACGCTGGTGGGCGCCACCACGCGTGCCGGCATGCTCACCAACCCGCTGCGCGACCGCTTCGGCATCGTGGCGCGGCTGGAGTTCTACACGCCCGAGGAACTGGCGCTCATCGTGCGGCGCAGCGCCGGGCTGCTCAAGGTCGAAACGGACGAAGCCGGCGGCTTCGAGATTGCGCGCCGTTCGCGCGGCACGCCCCGCATTGCCAACCGCCTGCTGCGGCGCGTTCGCGACTACGCCGAGGTGAAGGGCACCGGCCGCATCACCGAAGAGATTGCGCACAAGGCCCTCGCCATGCTGGACGTCGATCCGCAGGGCTTCGACCTGATGGACCGCAAGCTGCTCGAGGCGGTGATCCACCGGTTCGACGGCGGGCCCGTGGGCCTGGACAACGTGGCGGCCAGCATCGGCGAGGAGCGCGACACCATCGAGGACGTGATCGAGCCGTATCTCATTCAACAGGGCTACCTGCAGCGCACTCCGCGCGGGCGCATTGCCACGCTGGCGGCCTACCGCCACCTGGGCGTGACGCCGCCTTCGAGCCGCTCCGACGGACAGGACCTTTTCGGAATCTGAGTTTTACCCAATGCATACCCATGACCTGAGTGCCTGGCAGCACGACCACCACTTCGGCGCAGGCAACGAATCGGCCGAGCGCAGCACCCGCCTCGTGATGTGGATCACCGTCGCAGCCATGGTGGTCGAGATTGGCGCCGGCTGGTGGTTCAACTCCATGGCGCTCTTGGCCGACGGCTGGCACATGAGTTCTCATGCGCTGGCCATCGGCCTGAGCGCCTTTGCCTATGCGGCGGCGCGGCGCTACGCGCACGATCCGCGCTTTGCGTTCGGTACCTGGAAAATCGAAGTGCTGGGCGGCTTTGCGAGCGCGCTGATGCTGCTCGGCGTTGCGGTGCTGATGGTGGTGGGCTCCATCGAACGGCTGCTCTCACCTTCGGCCATCCATTACCGCGAAGCCGTGGCGGTGGCCGTGCTGGGGCTGGTGGTCAACCTAGTCTGCGCGCGGCTGCTCGGGTCGGCGCACCACCACGGGCATGGGCAAGACCATGGCCATGCGCGTCATCACGACGGCGATCACGGCCAGGCACACGGCTCCCACGGCCCTCACGGCCACGACCTGAACCTGCGCTCCGCCTACCTGCATGTGGTGGCCGACGCCGCCACCTCGGTGCTCGCCATTGCGGCGCTGCTGGGCGGCTGGTTCTTCGGCTGGTCATGGCTCGACCCGATGATGGGCATCGTCGGCGCAGTGCTGGTGTCGGTGTGGGCCAAGGGGCTGCTGAAGGAAACCGGCAAGGTGCTGCTCGACCGCGAGATGGACCATCCCGTAGCCGCCGAAATCCGCGAAGGCATCGAGACCGGCTTGGCCGCTTCGGAAACGCGCGTGGTCGACCTGCACGTGTGGCGCGTGGGCCGCGAGGCTTATGCCTGTGCGCTCACGGTGGTGACGCATTCACCCACGCTTTCAGCCGACGAGGTGCGTGCCTGCTTCTCGATGCACGACGAAATCCGCCACTCGACGGTGGAAATCCAGCGCTGCGCATCCTGAGCTGACTGATGCAGGGCGTGGCCTCCTGGCCACGCGTCACCGGAGTGTCACGGGAACGCCATCGCGGCGTCATGCCGGGGTGGGAGCCTACCCGTCCATGCAACGCGACGATGCTTTCCTCCGCGCATGGCGCGACACCGCGACCCGGGCCCCTGAGCCGGAGGACGACGATCTCGCGCGCCCGCCGCTGCGCTATCGCACCCTCTGGATCTCCGATTTGCACCTGGGCACGCCCGGCTGCCAGGCCCGCGCGCTGCTCGACTTCCTGAAGCACACGGAGTGCGAAACCCTGTTCCTGGTCGGCGACATCATCGACGGCTGGCAGCTCAAGCGCCACTGGTACTGGCCGCAGGCCCACAACGACGTGATCCAGAAGCTGCTGCGCAAGGCGCGCAAGGGCACCCGCGTGATCTTCATCCCGGGCAACCACGACGAGTTTGCGCGCAAGTACCTGCACCACAACTTCGGCGGCATCGACGTGGCCGAGGAATGGATCCATGAGACGGCCGATGGCCGCAAGCTCTGGATCATTCACGGCGACCTGTTCGACGGCGTGATCCAGTGCGCCAAGTGGCTGGCGCACGTGGGCGATTCGCTCTACGAGTTCACGCTCAAGCTCAATCGGCACCTCAACTCGCTGCGCGCGCGCATGGGGCTGCCGTACTGGTCGCTTTCCAAGTACCTCAAGGGCAAGGTCAAGCGTGCGGTGAGCTACGTGGGCGACTTCGAAAACGCGGTAGCGCGCGAAGCCCGCAAGCGCGGCGTGCAGGGCGTGGTCTGCGGCCACATCCACCACGCCGAAATGCGCGACATCGACGGCATCCTCTACTGCAACGACGGCGACTGGGTCGAAAGCCTCACGGCGCTGGCCGAGCATGCCGACGGCACGCTGGAGATCATCGACTGGGCGCAGCACATGCCGGTGCCCGCAAAGGCCGGCGCACAGCGCGGCGAGGCCGTCGCAGCCTGAACAGGGGCGGCTCAGTGGTCTCGCGGCGGGCTCTTGGCCGATTGGCCGAGGTGTTGTTGCCGCCAGGTGTCGTAGTGCCGCAGCATGGTCTTGCCCACTTCGTCCATCCACAGCCACCAGGCCAGCGCAACGTTTTCTGCGCCGGTGGGTTCGGCAAGCGGGTCGGCCAGCGGTGCGGCATGTGCCAGCGGATCCGGCAATTCGTAGTCGCACAGCCGCTCGACGCTGGCGTGCGAGAAATTCGTAGCGACGAGGCTCAAGGTTGCTCTCCTTCGAGTGGCGCGTTCTGGGGCGCCTAAGAACAACTCCCGTAACGAATTGGAACAGTTAATGAGCGATGTGGCGCCTCGGGCAATCCCGAACGAAAACAAAAGAACTCAAAAATGGGAGATGCGCGACCGCGACGCCGACCGTCTCCAAGGCGCCTATGCTGCCAACTCAGCGCCGCATCGTGTCAAGCTGTGTCACAGGCGGACTGTCGTTGCCCCATGACCCGCGGATGAAGGTGAGCACCGCCGCCACGTCGGCCGCATCGAGCAGGTGCCCGAACGGCGGCATGCCGTAAGGCCGCGGATTGCCTTCGGTGGAGGGCAGGTAGCCGCCGTGCGCGATCACCTGGATCAGGTTTGCCGTCTGCGCCATGTTCACTGCGCGGTTGCCTGCCAGCGGCGGAAACGCCCCCGGCACTCCCTGGCCCTGGTCGCCATGGCAATAGGCGCAGCGCTGGTCGTAGATCTTCGCGCCGCGCACCATGGTGCCGGCGTCCCTGCGCACGGAGGTGGCGGGGCGCACGGACGCGCTGGGCGCCGGAGCCGGCGCGCCGGGCAGGTCCTTCAAATAGCTCGCCATCGCGGCCAGATCGGCTTCGCTCAGGTACTGCGTGCTGCGAAACACCACGTCGGCCATCGGCCCCATGACGGAGCCGCGCGGTGCGATGCCGCTCTTGAGCAGCGCGACCACTTCGGCCGTGGGCCAGTCGGCCACGCCCGCCTCGTGCGGATCGGCAAGCGAAGGCGCATACCAGTTCTCCACCGCGATCAACCCGCCCGAAAGGCCGAGTTGGGTCTGCGTTGCGCCCAACGAATCGCGCGGACCATGGCAGGCAATGCAGTGGCCCAACCCGCCGACCAGGTACGCACCGCGGTTCCATTCAGCAGGCTTGCCGGCGTTCGCGACGAAGCTCTCGGGCTTGAAGGAAAGGGCCCGCCACACCGCCAACGCGGCCTGCGTGTCGTACGGAAAGCGCAGCCGGTGCGCCAGATTGGGCACCGGCGCGGGCGGCACGCTGCGCAGGTAGGCGTAGATGGCGTCCGAATCTTCACGCGTGACCTGCGTGAAGTTGGGATACGGGAACGCGGGATACAGCAGCCGGCCGTCCTTGCTGCGGCCGTTGTGCATGGCGCGCCAGAAGTGCGCGCTGCTCCAGCTGCCGATGCCGGATTTTTCATCGGGCGTCAGGTTGCTCGAGTACACGGTGCCGAATGGTGTCTCGATCGGCAGGCCGCCCGCATAGGGCTGGCCGCCTCGCGTGGTGTGGCAGCCGGCGCAGTTGCCGGCCAGCGCAAGATAGCGCCCGCGCTCGACCTGCTGGGGCGTGGCGTTGAAGGCCTCGGCGTGTTCGGGCAGCGGGTCTTCGCCGCGCAGGTTCAGCGCCACGATGCCGCCGGCCGCGCCGCCGAGCAGCAGCACCACAACGAGCAATGTCCAACCGAGATATCGCATCTTCTTCATGGCCGCCTCACTTCGGCATGCCGCCGCACGCGATCGGCAGCGGTGCGGGCAAAGATGACACGGGCTTCGGATCGGCCGGCATGGGCTGCACCGCAAGCCAGCTGGCCACGGCGTTGATGTCGGCGGTGGTCATGCGGCGGCCGATCTCGGCCATGCAGTCGGGCGCAAGAGCATGCCGCTCGCTGGTCAGCCAGGCGCCTAGCTGCGAAGACACGTAGAGGCGCGGCAGCCCGAGCAGCCCCGGAATGGCCGGCTGCACGCCGGTGAGCGCAGCACCGTGGCATTGCACGCAGGCCGGAATGCGGCGGGCCGCATCGCCTTCGAGCGCCAGTTGCCGGCCGCGCGCCATCTGCGCGGGCGTCGCGTCGCTCGCGGGCGAGACGGGCGGGTAGGGCAGGTCCAGGCCCGCAAAGTACTCGGCCATTTCCATCAGGTACGCATCGGAGAGGTGCTGCACCATGTAGGTCATGTCGGCATTGAAGCGCCGGCCGTCGCGAAAGCTCCGCAGCTGGTTGAACAGGTATCCGGCGGGTTTGCCCGAAAGGCGCGGAAAGTAGCCGGCATTTGTCGTGGCGCCTTCGCGTCCGTGGCAGGCAATGCAGGCCGCCACGCGCTGCTCGATGCCGCTGGCCGCCATGGCAGCCCCGTGGCCGCCGAGCAGCAACAGCAATGCGACTCCTGCAAGGCCTCCGAAGAAGTGGCGCACGGTCTTCATCACGTGCCGGCCGCAAAGTGCGCAAGCGCCAGCAGCCCCGCAATGAGCAGCAGCACCGTGACCAGCGCCACGCCGATCAGCGGCAGCACCCCGACCTGCTCGGTGCGGCGGTCGGCATCCGCGCGGCGGCCACCCAGCCCGATGAAACTCCAGAGAACGGCGCGTACCGCGCGCATAAGGTTGACCATGCACCGACTGTGCCGCAACCGCACGCAAAAAAACAGATGCAGTTCCGGATCAAATCACCGGTGCAGATAAAGTCCCCCGATGAAAGCAGCCCCGCGATGAAGCGCTACGAAGCCCTTGCCGCCGACATCGAGGCGTCGATTCGCCAGGGCACCCTGAAGACCGGCGACCGCTTGCCTTCGGTGCGGCAGACCGGCGAGAGCCGGGGCGTGAGCGCGTCCACCGTGTTCCAGGCGTACTACCTGCTCGAGGCGCGCGGGCTGGTGCGCGCGCGCGACCGCTCGGGCTACTACGTCACGGCCGGTGGACTGCGCGATGCCCCGCCCGAGGCCAACCTCACCTCGCGCCCGGCCGAGGGGCCGAAGTCGCTCGACGTGAGCGGCCATGTGTTCGACATTCTCGAAGCCAGCATGTCGCGCAAGGTGGTTCCTTTCGGCTCGGCGTTTCCGAGCCCGCTGCTGTTCCCGCTCGCGCGGCTGGGCCAGTTCATGGCCGCCAGCGCCAAGTCGCTCGACCCGTGGAGCACGGTGGACGACCTCACGCCCGGCAGCGCGGCATTGCGCCGGCAGATTGCGCTGCGCTACCTGGGCGACGGCATGCAGGTGCCGGCCGATGAAATCGTCATCACCAACGGCGCGCTCGAGGCGCTCAACCTGTGCCTTGCGGCGGTGACGCGGCCCGGCGATTCAGTGATCGTCGAATCGCCCACCTTCTATGCGGCCCTGCAGGCGCTGGAGCGTATGGGGCTGCGCGCCATCGAGGTGCCGACGCATCCCGGCGAAGGCATCGACCTCGACGCGCTGGAACTCGCCATTGCGGCCCACCGGCCCAAGGCCTGCTGGCTGATGACCACCTTCCAGAACCCGCTCGGCAGCCTCATGCCCGATGCCAAGAAGAAGGCGCTGGTAGAACTGCTCGCGCGGCACGTGCTGCCGCTGATCGAAGACGACGTGTACGCAGAGCTTTATTTCGGCGACCGGCGCCCGCCTCCGGCCAAGGCCTTCGACACGCAGGGCCTCGTGCTGCATTGCTCTTCGTTCTCGAAGTGCCTGGCGCCGGGCTACCGCATCGGATGGGCGTCGGCAGGGCGCTTTGCGCGCTCGGTGGCACGGCTGAAGCTCACCACCACGCTCAGCACCTCGGTGCCTGCGCAACTCGCGCTGGCAAGCTATCTGGAGAAGGGCGGCCTCGACAAGCACCTGCGCAAGCTGCGCCAGACTTTGGCTCTTCAGCAAGCGAGCTTTGCGCAAGCCGTGGGCCACTACTTTCCAGCGGGCACGCGCGCCACGCGGCCGCTTGGCGGGTATTTCATGTGGGTCGAGTTGCCGGCGCATGTGAATGCGCTCGACATTCATCGCCAGGCGCTGGAGCTTGGCATCAGCGTGGCCCCGGGGCCCATTTTTTCGGCGACGCGCGGCTTCGCGCATTGCCTGCGCCTGAACTACGGCCATGCCTGGGACGCGCAAGCCGAAAAGGCGATGCAGACGCTGGGGCATTTGGTGGCCGAGGCGGCGGCCGGCAGCCCGGTGCGCGAGAAAATCGCGCCGTGACGCTCGATCTTTTTTCCGATGCTCCAGATGCCGATCTGCCGCGCGGCAAAGAGGCCATCGGCCCCGGCGCATTCGTGCTGCGTGGTTTCGCGCTTCCATTTGTTGACGAACTTCTGCCCGCATTGAACGAGGTCGAACAGCGCGCCGCATTCCGGCACCTCGTTACGCCGGGCGGCCTCACCATGTCCGTGGCAATGACCAACTGCGGCCGCCTCGGCTGGATCTCGGACCGGCGCGGCTACCGCTATGGCGAACTCGATCCTGAAACCGGCCGGCCGTGGCCACCGATGCCCGCCGTGTTCGAGCGCCTGGCGCAAGCAGCCGCCGCCGAAGCGGGGTACGAAGGCTTCGCGCCGGACGCCTGCCTGGTCAACCGCTACGAGCCCGGCACGCGCCTGTCGCTGCACCAGGACAAGGACGAGCGCGATTACGGCGCGCCCATCGTCTCGGTTTCACTCGGCATGCCCGCCATGTTTCTTTTCGGCGGGCTTGCGCGCGGCGACAGGGCTGTGCGCATTCCGCTCGGGCACGGCGATGTCGTCGTCTGGGGTGGGCCGGACCGGCTGCGCTACCACGGCGTGCTGCCGCTCGAAGACCGGCCGCATGCACTGCTCGGCAGCCGGCGCATCAATCTCACTTTCCGCAAGGCGGGCTGAGCCAGGCGGCGCTACATTTCGACCAAGTCAAACGGATGACTTGTCCCGCTTTTCTGTGCACAACTCTGTGGGTTGTCTGAGGAACCGGGTCGCCGGAGCAAGCACTGGCGCGGGTTTGCACCACATTGCCCGCTGAACGGGCACCGGGCGCGGTAGTGGAAAAAACAGGGCCGAAAAGAGCGGAACCGGCACGCCGCGGAAAACAAAAAAGCCTTGCAAGTCGTTGACTTGCAAGGCTTTTAATGATCTTGGTGGCTCTTCACGGATTCGAACCGCGGACCTGTGGATTATGATTCCATCGCTCTAACCGACTGAGCTAAAGAGCCGTTCGGCACAGTTTTGTGCCGAGCCCAAGATTATAGCGCAGGCTGCGGGCCTTCGATCAAGCTCCGGCAAGCCGAATGCGGTGTCTTTTTTGCGACGCCCAACCCCGAAGCCGGCTGCCGCTCGTACAAGCCCGGGTGAGAATCCTCCGATGTCCGCGCTCCCCCGCGCCCCTTCCGCCAAAGCCGCCACCGAGCGCGACGCTATGCCCGACGACCAGTTGATGCTGGCCTACGTGCGCGGCGACGGCGCCGCGTTCGACGTGCTCTACGCGCGCCACGAGGGCGGGCTGTTCCGCTTCGTCAAGCGGCTGCTGGGCGCGCGGCTGGCGGCGCAGGCCGACGAGGTGTTCCAGGACACCTGGGTGCGTATCATTTCCGCGCGGGACAGTTTCTCGCCGCAAGGCGCCGCCTGGCGAACCTGGGCTTTCACCATCGCGCACAACCTGGCCATGGACCGGCTGCGCGTGAGCGGCCGAGAAGTGGCACTCGACCCCCATCCGGACGACGGCGACGAGGCCGTGCCCACGCTCGACCGTGGCGTGCGCGGCGCGGTCGATGCCGCAGCGCATCCTTCGGCCGAGGAGCTCGCGTTCTGGCGCGCCGCCGGCCGCCGGCTGCTGGCCTGCCTCGACGAACTGCCGCTCGAGCAGCGCGCCGCATTCCTGCTGCACCATGAAGACGGGTTGACGGTCGAGGCACTCGCGGCCAGCCTGGAAATCGGTTTCGAAACCGTGCGCAGCCGCCTGCGCTACGGGCTGCAGAAACTGCGTGGCTGCATGGAGCGCTATCTGTCCGTGCTGGAGCAGCGCGCATGAGCAGCGGCGGCAACAACAGCAGCGGTTTCGAGGACGGCGACGGCGACGGCGCGCTGCACGACCCGGTGTTGCGCCGCGCCCTGGACCATGCGCCCGACAGCGGCGCCATGCCCGATCCGCGCACCCGCGATGCAATAACGAAGATGGCGCACAACCTGGCGCCTGTTTCCAATACGGCGCTGGCATCCGACAGCGACGGCGCTGCACCGTGGTGGCGCCGTTTGTTCGGCGCAGGAGAAGCGCATTCCCGCATGCCGTGGAATGCGGCCTTTGCAACCGTGCTCGTGGCCACCTTCGTGACCGTGCTCTGGTACCGCGAGCCAATTCCCGATGCGCGGCTCGACGGAGAGGCGCAGGTTGGTGGCGCCGCGGCGCCGGCGCCTGTGCAACCTTCGGCACCCAGTCCCGCGGTCGTCCCTCCGGCGCCGCAAGCACCGGCGACACGGGAGGCTGCGCCCGTCCAGCCGGCTCCGCAAGCCACCGGACCTGCGCGCCATGCCGCGAATGAGGAGTCGGTCAGGAGCAGGGCCGATGCGTTGCGCCGGCCTGCTCCGGCGCCTGCCGGCAAGCAGGCCGCGACCACGCCGGAGATGGACAGGAAGACGTTGGAGGTGCCGCCGCCCGTAGCCGCGGCGCCGCCTCCCGCAGCACCAGCACCAGCACCAGCACCAGCACCAGCACCAGCACTACCGCCTTCCGTTGCGGAGCAATTCGCGGCCGAGCCCCGGGCGTTCCCGCGCACGGAAGACCGCCGTTCAACCGAACCGGAAAGTGACCGCGCCAGCGGGGCCATCGGTGGCGCGCCCGCGATTGCGTCTGCTCCACCCGCCGCGCCCATGGTCCTGCCAGGCCCGCCGTCAGTGCAGCGCGAGTCTGCGGACAGCAGCGCGCCGGCGTTGTCCGCACAACGCAACGCCAATGCCGAGTCTTCCCCCGCCATGCGCCAGGCACCCGCTCCGCGCGCGGCAGCTGCCGCCAAGGGTGCAAGCCCGCAGGGCGATACGTCGCAGTTCTCGGCGCTGGACGGCTGGACGTCCTTCAACTACGTGCGTGCGGGGCAAGCCGTGCGCCATGCGCGCGGCGACGTCGAAGGACTGGCGGCATCGGTGAATTCGGTGGCGCGCTCTGCCACCGTTCCCGGCGGCGACTTGGCCGCGCCCGTCGAGGCGCGCCTGGAGCTCTATCGCGGTACGGCCCTGCTCGCCGTGCTCGAGATCGCGGGCGACCAGGTGCGATGGACGCCGCAAGCGGGCGGCCATCCATCGGTCGGCACGCCGCCCGCATCGGCGCTTGCCGCGCTGCGGGCGCTGCTCACGCGGCAATAGCAGGCAAGCTGGCGCTGCGGCGCCGTCAGGCGTTCTTGAAGTCGGGCTGGCGCTTGTTGAGGAAGGCGTCCATGCCTTCCTTCTGGTCGGCCGTGGCAAACAGCGCGTGGAACAGCCGGCGTTCGAACATCACGCCGTCGGAGAGGCCGCTTTCGAACGCGCGGTTGACCGATTCCTTGGCCGCGAGCACGGCGATCTGCGAGTAGCCGGCAATGATCAGCGCGGCGCCCAACGCTTCGTCGGCCAGCTTTTCATACGGCACCACGCGGCTTACGAGGCCTGCGCGCTCGGCTTCGGCCGCGTCCATCATGCGGGCGGTGAGCGCCATGTCCATGGCCTTGCTCTTGCCCACTGCGCGCGGCAGGCGCTGCGTGCCGCCGGCGCCGGGGATCACGCCGATCTTGATTTCGGGCTGGCCGAACTTGGCGTTGTCGGCCGCGATGATGAAGTCGCACATCATCGCGAGCTCGCAGCCGCCGCCCAGCGCAAAGCCGCTCACCGCCGCAATCACCGGCTTGCGGATCGAGCGAATCGTTTCCCAGTTGCGCGTGATGTAGTCGCCCTTGTAGGTGTCGATGAAGCTGTACTTCGCCATAGCGGCGATGTCGGCGCCGGCGGCAAAGGCGCGTTCGCTGCCCGTCAGGATGATGCAGCCGATGGCGTCATCGGCATCGAAGGCCTTGAGCGCGGCGCCCAGTTCGGTCATGAGCGCGTCGTTCAGTGCGTTGAGCGCCTTGGGACGGTTGAGGGTGATGATGCCGACCTTGCCTGCTTCGGTCCGCACTTCGATGTTTTCGTAGCTCATGGTGTCTCCGGGGGAAAGAAAAAACGCCTCGCTTCACTATACCCAGCATCCGGCGCAAGCCTTCGCGGCCATGCCGGGCAAGACTTTAGTTGAGAATTATTCTCATCTAGAATCGCCGCCATGGAGTTCCCGATGCAAGAGCAAGAACGAGCGCGAGAGCAAGAACACGCGGTGTTGCTGCGTGCCTACGCGCGCGTACAGGAGCGCTGCTCGCGCGTCCTGGCCGAGCAGGCCGCAATGATCGAGCGGCTCGAGGCGCAGGTCGTGCGGCTGCGCGGTGCGCTCGTGGCGCGCGACTCGGCCATCGCCATCGTGCGCGAAGAGCTGGCCGCGCGCGCAGCCGTGGGCAACGCGCTGCCGAAGCGGCTCAACGCACTGCTGGCGCCGGCGAACCGTCGCCGGGCAGTCCTGTCGCGTCAAGGCGGGCCTGCCGACCTTCGCGAAAAAGCGGTGCTGTGCGTAGGCCGCGGAGAAGAGGCGCCGTCGCTCGCGCGGCAGCTGGTGGAGATTGCCGGTGGCCGCTATCTGCACCATGACGGCGGCGACGATGCCGATGACCCCGCACTCGAGGCCGGCCTGCGCGCCGCCGACCTGGTGATTTGCCAGACCGGCTGCGTGAGCCATGGTGCTTACTGGCGTGTGCAAGACCATTGCCGGCGCACCGGCAAGCCCTGCGTGCTCGTGGGCGAGCCCCAGCCGATCCAGTTCGTGCGGCAGCAGCCGGCCGCCGAGCCCGCCGCGCAAGGCGAGCTTCGGTAGTTCAGCGAGCGCCTCGGCTCAGCGCCGCGGGTCGGGCGCGAGCCAGGCTGCCACCTTTGCCGCGTCGTGCAGGAACAGCCGCCAGGTGGTGGCACCTTCCGGCCGCACCAGCGGCAGCCTCAGCAGCTTGCGGTCGCGCGCCACCAGCGCGGTAAAACGCGTGGCATCGCCCAGATACAGCGCCAGGTCGTCGAGCTTGGTGATGCGCCAGGCCTGCGCGGGACGTTGCTGTGCCTTCTTGCCGACGGCCGGCATCTCGATGCCGATCCATTCGTCGTTGGCCGAGAAGCCCGCCTTTTCAGCCGCGCCGCCGCGCAGCACCACCTTGACCTGCACGCTGCCGTTGGCTTCGGCCACGCGCAGTCCCAGCGCCTGCGCCGGTTGCGACGGGTCGTCGAGCGCCGCAACGCCGTGCGCGCGCAGCAAGTCCGAAAGCGGCAGCTCGTCGGTGGAATGCACCCACTGCGCAATTTCCGCCGCGTAAGAGCGGCCGCCCACGGCTTCGAGTGCAGCGGCCAAGTCGGCTTCGCTGATCGGGCCGCCGCCGCTTTGCACCCACAGGTGGCGCATCACGTCGTCGAGCGTGCCCTTGCCTTCGCGCCGCAGCGTGAGGTCGAAGCACAGCGCCACCAGCGCGCCCTTGGTGTAGTAGCTGACGGTGCTGTTGGGCGTTTGCTCGTCCTGCCGGTAGTACTTGATCCAGGCGTCGAAGCTCGCATCGGCCACCGGCTGTACCAGCCGGCCCGGCGTCTGCAGCACCTGGTTGATGGTTTTGTTGAGAAGGCGCAGGTAGCCCGCGTCGTCGATGCGGCCGGCGCGGCGCAGCAGCAGGTCGTCGTAGTAGCTGGTAAAGCCCTCAAAGAACCAGAGCAGCTGCGTGTAGTTCTCCCGGCTGTAGTCGTAATGCGCGAATTCCGCCGGGCGCATGCGCTTGACGTTCCAGGTGTGGAAGTACTCGTGGCTGATCAGCCCCATCAGCGTGGTGTAGCCCTCGGGCTGCTTCTTGGCGCCGCGCTGCGGCAGGTCGCGCCGGTTGCAGATCAGCGCGGTGGAATGCCGGTGCTCGAGGCCGCCGTAGCCGTCGTCCACCGCATTGAGCATGAACACGTAGCGGTCGATGGGCAGCTTGGGCCCGCCGCGCTTGCCCGCCTTGTCGCCATGCCAGAAACGGATTTCGGCCTCGCAGATGGCCTGCGTGTCGGCAATCAGGCGCTCGCCGTCGAACGAGGCCGCGGCACCCGCAATGACGAAGCGGTGCGGCACGCCGCAGGCCTCGAACTCCGCGCTCCAGAATGCGCCCATCTCGACCGGGCTGTCGGCCAGCTCGTCGTAGCCGGGGGCCAGGTAGCTGCCGAAGCCGTGCTTGTCTGTCTTCGACGGAACAAGAGCGGTGGCGCACGACCAGCGTGCATCGTCGGGCGAAGCTGCGGGCGCAACGATGTCCAGCGCATGCGGCGCATCGGTCTGGCCCTCGACCCGCAGGCACAGGCTCGTGCCGTTGAAGAAGCCGCGCTCGGCGTCGAGCCACGCGGTGCGCACCGAGTTGTCGTAGGCGCACACCTGGTAATGCAGCACCAGCGGTTGGCCCGGCACGCAATCGATCTGCCAGCTGCATTTGTCGAGCTGCGTCAGCACCGGCTTGCGGCGCCCCTGCACGGCTCGCAGGCCCTGCAGGTTCTTGGCGAACTCGCGCACCAGGTAGCTGCCCGGAATCCACACCGGCAGCGTCACGCGCTGCTGCGCGGAGGGCGCCTCGATGGTCAGCGTCACGCCGAAGAGGTGCGCATGCAAGTCCGCGCATTCGATGCGATAGCGCACCGCGGCGGCCGGCGCAGCCGCTCGCGCGCGCCGAGAAGCGGTCGTCGGCGCGGTCATCAGTTAGTGGAAGCGGTGAGTTGCTTTTCGACCTGCTCAGCCGGAATGGCGCCCGGCGTGCGGGTGCCGTCGGTGAAGATCAGCGTGGGCGTGCCGGTGATGTTGTACTTGCGGCCGAATTCCACGTTGCGCTGCAGCGCCGCCACGTCGCAGTTGCTTGCCGCGGCGGTGGGCTTGACGTTGGCTTCCATCCACTCGGCCCAGGCCTTGCCCTTGTCCTTGCTGCACCAGATGTCGCGCGACTTGGTGGCCGAATCGGGGCCGAGCACCGGGTAGAGGAACAGGTAGACGGTGACGTTGTCGACCGTCTTCATGTCTTTCTCGAAGCGCTTACAGTAGCCGCAGTTCGGGTCTTCGAACACCGCGAGCTTGCGCTTGCCGGTGCCGCGCACGATCTTGATCGCGTCCTTCACGGGCAGCTTGTCGAACGACACCTGGCTGAGCTTCTCGATGCGCTCCTCGGTCAGGTTCTTGCGCGCATTCACATCAATGAGGTTGCCTTGCAGCAGGTAGTTGCCCTGCTCGTCGGTGTAGTAGATCTGGAAGCCGTTCACGCGCACTTCATAAAGGCCCGGCAGCGGCGACTTGGTGACTTCGTCGATGGCCGGAAACTGCGGAATGCGCGCCGGAAGGTTCTTGCGGATCTCGGCTTCGCCGGCGAAGGATGTGACAACTGCACCCAGCGTGCAGGCGGCGAGAAGAAGGTGGCGTGCGAGTTTCATTGAAAGTCCGGTCGATGGATTCATGCCCTCAAGCCCATCGCCTGGTTGGCGATCCAGTGCTTGAGGAGGCGCGTGCGGTCGAAGCCGCGCATGCCCCAGTTGCGCAGCGCGGGCAGGGGCCCCATGCTGTGCGAAAAAAGTTGCTGCAGGCCGTCGGTGGCCAGGCTCATCTGGAGCACGTCGGCGCGGCGGGCGCGCTCGTAGCGGCGCAGCAGGCGCGCATCGCCCACGCTGCGCCAGTACTCGCGCTGCTTGATCACCTCGGCCAGCATGGCCGCATCGGCCAGGCCCAGGTTGAGGCCCTGGCCCGCGAGCGGATGCACCGTGTGGGCGGCGTCGCCGGCCAATGCCCACGATTGAGGCGAAGAGGCAGAAGCAACCTGCGCCTGGTTGGGCATGGCGCCGGTCCAGCGGTCGGCAATCGCGCGCGCGAGCGGCCAGGCGGCGCGTTCGCTCGTGAGTTGCAGCGCGCCCAGGGCGCCGTGGCTGGCCTCGGTCACGGCGGCGTTGAATTCTTCGGTGCTTTGCGCCAGCAGCGCGGGCGCGCGAAGCTGGTCGACCGACCACACCAGTGCGACCGAGCGGCCGTGCACGCCGCCCATCGGCAGCAGCGCCAGCACCTCGCCCTTGTCGTTGAACCACTGGCGTGCCACGCCGTCGTGCGACTGCGCCGCTTCGAGCCGCGCGGCAATCGCATGCTGCGGATAGCGCGTGACCGCGTAGCTCACGCCGAGCGCCTCGCGCGTGGTGCTGGCCTTGCCCTCGCACACCACCGTGAGCGGGGCCGGCACCGGGTCGGCCACCACTTCGACCTGGGGCTGGAAGCGGACCGCGTCCGCCAGCTGCTTTTCGAGCGCGGGCACATCGACGATCCAGGCCAGCGCCTCGACCTTCTGGCGCACGGCGTTGAACTGCACGCGGCCGCCCTCGTCGCCGTTCACCAGCATTTCGCGCACCGGCGTGGCATGCGCGGCATCCGGCCAGGCGCGCAGCGATTCGAGCAGCTTCTTCGATGCGGTGTTGAGCGCGTAGGCGCGGATGTCGTCCTTGCCCGCCGTGGCGGGCGGCGCCACCAGCGCAACGCGCACGCGCTCGCGCGCAAGCAGCAGGGCCAACGTCCGGCCGACGATGCCGGCACCGCGTATGCAAACTTCAGGGGGGAGGGCCATCGGCTCATTGTAAGAACTATGCCCACGCCCGGGGCTCGCCCCGGAATGGCCGATGCGGGAGAATCTCGGCCGAATTCCAAGGAACCCACGTGCCACAGCCCGCTTTCGATCTTCAGGCCACCATTGCGCGCCTGTTCGTCTATCCCGTCAAATCATGCGCGGGGGTCGAGCTCCCCGAGGCGCTGCTGACCGAAACCGGGCTCGAGTTCGACCGCGCCTGGATGGTGGTCGATGCACAGGGCGAGTTCGTCACCCAGCGCCAGCTGCCGCGCATGGCGCTGATCAAGCCTCAGATGAAGCAGATGGAAGTGGTGCTGCGGGCGCCCGGCATGCTGGCGCTGCACCTCGCGTTCGACAAGGTTGAAAAGCCGGTTCGCGCGAAAGTCTGGAAAGACGAAGTCGCCGCCTACGACATGGGCGATATCGCCGCGCAATGGTTCAGCGACTTTCTCTCCGAGCCGGGCAAGCCGCAGACCCTGCGCCTGGTACGCTTCGATCCTGAGCACAAGCGCCTGTCAAGCCTGGATTGGACGGACGGCGTCGAGGCGACCAACCAGTTTGCCGACGGCTACCCGCTGCTGGTGGCCAGCGAGGGCTCGCTGGCCGAACTCAACGAGCGTCTGGCCGCCGCGGGGCACGACGCGGTCGGCATCGAACGCTTTCGGCCCAACATCGTGCTGGCCGGCATCGAGTCGCACGACGAAGACCGCGTCGACGCGCTGCACATCGAAACAGCCGAGGGCGAGGCCGAGCTCAAGCCGGTGAAGCCCTGCACGCGCTGCCCGATTCCGGACATCGACCCGGCCACCGGCGTCAGCAGCCCCGAGGTCGGCGACATGCTGCGCACCTACCGTGCCGATGCGCGCGTCGACGGGCGGATCACCTTCGGCATGAACTGCATCGTGCTGCAGGGCGTGGAGCACATGCTCAAGGTCGGGCAGGCCGTGGGCGCGAACTACCGGTTCGAATAAGAGAGGCGGGCCTCAGAAGCTCACGCCGGCAATGAGCATGATGTTGGCGTAGGGCGTGCATTCGCCCGTGCGCACGATGGCGCGGGCCTTTGCACTGCGGCGCTTGAACTCTTCGTGCGACACGGTTTGCGGCGCAATGCCGAGCGATTGCGGATACCAGTCGGGCAGGGCCTTGGCGCCGTTCAGGGCCTCGTCCGCCACCACGATGCTCTCGACCTGCATCTCCGAAAGAACGGCTTGAAGCACCTCGGTGAGCAGCGGCACGCCGCGCGTCACCGCAAGGTCGATGCGCCGCGGGCCGTCCGGAATCGGCAGGCCCGCATCGCCGATCACCAGCATGTCGCCGTGGCCGAGAGAGGCGATGACCTGGGAGAGTTCGGAGTTGAGCAGGGCGGTACGTTTCACAGCGCGGTCCAGTCGGGGGGCATGGGGCTTTGCAGCACGGCACTGCGCTGCGGAATGGAAGGTTGGGCGCCGGGCTGCTGAATGCACAGCGCGGCGGCCCGGATGCCCAGGCGCACGGCTTCGTCGAACGACTGGCCTTCACCCAGCGCAACCGCCAGCGCGCCGAGGAAGGTGTCTCCCGCCGCGGTGGTGTCGACCGCCTGCACTTTGGGTGCGGGATGGTGGCGCGCGCCATTGGCATCGACGGCCACCGCGCCGCGCGCGCCGAGCGTGACGACCACGCGCTGGATGCCCTTTGCACGCAAGGCCTGGCCGGCGAGTGCGGCTTCCTGCGGGCTATCGGCGACCTGCCCGCACAGCGCCTCGGCTTCAATCTCGTTGACGACCAGCGTGTCAATGCGCGGCCACAGCGGCTCGGCGATGGGCTGCACCGGCGACGGGTTGAGCAGCACCTTGCAGCCTGCCTCGTGGGCCGCCGTGATGGCGCGGGCAACCTCGTGCATCGGTGTCTCGAACTGCGCCACCAGAAAGGCCGCGCCTTGCAGCTGTTGGCGCAGCGCCGCCTCGTCGATCTCTACCTTCGCGTTGGCGCCGGGGATCATCACGATGCGGTTCTGGCCGCTGTCCTCCACCAGGATCAGCGCCGTGCCGGTGGGCTCGCTGCCATCCGTGCGCAGTGCGGCGGTGTCGATGCCGTCTTGCGTGAGCGCGGCGCGCAATGCCTGGCCATGCGCGTCGTTGCCGACGCAGCCGATCATGCTGACCTTGCCGCCTTCGCGCGCGCAGCTCACGGCCTGGTTGGCGCCCTTGCCGCCGGGAATGTGGGCGATCGAGCGGCCCAGCAGGGTTTCGCCGGCGGACGGCGCCTGCGGCACGCGCAGCACGATGTCCATGTTCAGGCTGCCGAGCACCACGATGCGGGGCGGCTGCTGCGCAGCGCTGGAAGAAGAAGGCTGGGAACTCACGGGGCGCGGGACTTTCGGTTTTCCGTTGGAGAAGAAACAGGCGCGGAGGCGGGAGCGGGCGCGGCCGCCTCGCGGAAGCTGGCGTGCCGCGCCGTCGAGGCGCGCACGCGCAGCTCGGGCTGCAGCACCACCTTGCGCGCATCGCGCCGCTTGCCGCCGACGCGCTCCAGCAGCATGTCGACCGCCAGTGCGCCGATGCGCTCCTTGGGTTGCGCCACGGTGGTGAGCGGCGGGCTGGTGTAGGCCGAGAGTTCGATGTCGTCGAAGCCGACGATCGAAAGATCATCCGGCACATGCACGCCGCTTTCATGCGCCGCGCGCAGGGCGCCGATGGCCATCAGGTCGTTGCACACGAACACGGCCGAAGGCGCGTGCTCGGTGCGCAAGATGGCGTGCATCGCCTCGTAGCCGCCCTGGCTCGTGAAGCCGCCGCGCCACAGCAGCGCGTCCGCATTGGGGGCGGCGCCGGCTTCGGCCAGCGCCATGCGCCAGCCTTCGATGCGCTGCTCGCTCGGCATCACGCCCACTGGCCCGCCAATGCAGGCAATGCGCTTGTGGCCGAGCGACAGCAGGTGCCGCACCGCGAGCAGGCCGCCCTGCATATGGGCCGTTTCCACCAGGTCGCAGGCCGGGTCGGCAATCTCGCGGTCGACCAGCACCGTGGGAATGCGCAGGCCGTGCAGTTGCGTGACCAGCGAGTCGTCGTCGCCCGCGCCCGTGGACACCACGATCAGCCCGTCGATGCGGCGCTCGGCCAGCACCTGCAGGTACACGCTCTGGCGGCGGGGCTCGTCGTCGGTGTTGCACAGCACCAGCGTGTAGCCGGCGCCAAAGCAGCGGTCTTCCACGATGCGCACGATCTCTGCAAAGTACGGGTTCGAGCTGTTCGGAATCAGCATACCCAGCGTCGAGGTGGTGTTGCTCTTCAGGCTGCGCGCCATCGCGTTGGGCACGTAGCCCAGTTCGCGGATGGCCTGCTCCACCCGTTCGCGGCCCTTGGCGCTCACATGGCGCGTGTCGTTGACCACATGCGAGACGGTGGTAACCGAAACCCCCGCACGCAGCGCGACGTCCTTGATGGTGGCCATGGCGTGTTCCCCTTTTTTCTTGACGGCGTCAGGCCAGGCGGCGATCGGCCCGGCGCTGGCGCAAGGTGTCGATGATCACCGCAACCACGATCACCGCGCCGGTGATGATGCGCTTGCTTGGCTCGCTCGCGCCCACCTGCGCGAGCCCGGCTTCGAGCACCGCGATGATGAGCACGCCGAAGAAGGTGTTGACCACCGAGCCGCGTCCGCCCATGAGGCTGGTGCCGCCGATGACGACGGCCGCGATCACCTGCAGCTCGATGCCGACGCCCGCATTCGGGTCGGCCGCTTCGAGCCGTGCCGACTGCATCAGGCCTGCCAGCCCGGCCAGGAGGCCGGTGGCCGCAAATACGATGATGCGGATCGGCCGCGGGTCGATGCCCGCAAGCCGCATGGCTTCTTCATTGGTGCCGATGCCCACCACGTGCCGGCCGAACACCGTGCGCGTGAGAAGCAGCTGGCCCGCGACCACCAGCACCACCGCCAGCACGAAAGCCGCCGAAATGCCGCCGACCCAGGGCGCGGCAAGGCCGGAGATCGCATCGCCCACATACTGCGTGCGCGAATCGGTCACCAGGTAGGCACCGCCGCGCACTGCTTCGAGCATGCCTAGCGAGACGATGAAGCTCGGAAGGCGCCATGCCACCGACACCGCGCCCGTGACCGTGCCGCACACCAGCCCGGTCGCAAGGCCCAACGCGGCAGCCACGGGCACCGGGAGCTGCCACTGCAGGATGGCAGCGGCCGTGACCGCGGCGCTGAGGGCGAGCACCGAGCCGACAGAAAGATCGATGCCCGCGATGATCAGCACGAAGGTCATGCCGACGGCCATCACCGCCAGCGCGGGAATTTCGTTGGCAATCGAGATGAAGGTTTCGCGGGTAAAGAAGTACTCGCTCAGCGAACCGAAAAGCACGACCATGCCCACGAGCACGACCGTGAGGCCAAGATAGGTGCCCAGCTGGCCCTTGAGAGCGGAGGGCTGGGCGGATGTAGCGGCGGCTGCGTTCATGGTGTCTCGGCGGAGGCCGGTTGGGCCGTATTCGAATCGGAAATGGCGGATCCCGCCGTCGGCGGCATTGGCGCGGGGGCGCGTCCCGCCGCGTCGCTGAAAGCGGCGGCGAGCAGCGATTGTTCGCTCCACTGGCCGCGCTCGAACACCGCCACCAGGCGGCCGGCGCTCATCACGCCGATGCGGTCGCACATGGCCATCAGCTCGCGCAGGTCGCTCGACACCATCAAGAGCGCCTTGCCAGCGTCGGTCATGCGGTCGAGTTCGGCATACAGGTCGGCACGCGCACCCACGTCCACGCCGCGCGTGGGCTCGTCGAGCAGCAGAACCTTGCATTCGCGATGCAGCCAGCGCGCAAACACCACCTTCTGCTGGTTGCCGCCGCTCAGCGTGGCAACGGGCTGCTCGATGCTGCGCGAGCGAATGCGCAGCAGCTCGACCAGCCGCCTGGCAATGCCGCGTTCCTTGGCACGCTGCAGCCAGCCGGCGTGCGAGATGGCGCCCAGGTCGCTCAAGGTGGCGTTGACGCGAATCGGCTGCGTGAGCAGCAGGCCTTGCGACTTGCGGTCTTCAGTCACCAGGCCGATGCCCGCGCGAATGGCCTGCATCGGCGACCGCCAGCCCTTGGGCGCGCGCTGCACCGGCTGCGTGCTGGAGATGCCGTCATAGAGAAGAATTTCACCGCTGTCGGCACGGTCCGCGCCGAACAGCAGCCGCACGAGTTCGGTCCGGCCCGAACCGACCAGGCCCGCCAGGCCCATGACTTCGCCCGCGTGCAGGTCGATGTCCACGTTCTTCACGACTTCGGCGCGGCCGATGCCGCGTGCGCTCAGCAAGACGGGTCCGGCTGCCCGGCGGTCGCGCCCTTCATGTTCGTGCACCGCACGGCCGACCATGCGCTGCACAAGTTCGGATTCGCGCACGCCGGCCATCGCGCGCACGTCGACCAGCCGGCCGTCGCGCAGCACCGCCACGCGGTCGGCAATGCGCTGCAATTCCTCGAGCCGGTGCGACACATAGACGATGGCCACGCCGCGGGCCTTGAGCAGTTCGATCTGCTCGAAGAGGTGCGAGGTTTCGCGGGGCGTGAGCATGGCGGTGGGCTCGTCGAGCACCAGCACGCGCGTGTCGTCCTGCAGGTTGCGCGCAATCTCGACCATCTGCTGCTGGCCGATGCCGAGCCGCGCCACGGGCGTAGCCGGGTCGATGTTCTGCATGCCGATTTTTGCGAGCTGGCGCGCGGCCAACTCGTGCAGCTTGCCGCGGCGAATCCAGCCGGTCTGGTTGGGCAGCCGGTCGAGCAGCAGGTTCTCGGCCACCGACAGCGTGTTGACCAGCCCCAGCTCCTGCATGACCATGCGCACGCCCAGCCGCTCGGCGTCGAGGCGCGATGCGGGCTGGAACGGCGCGCCGCCCAGCAGCATCTGGCCGCGCGTCGGCTGGACCAGGCCGCAAACGATTTTCGAGAGGGTGCTCTTGCCCGCGCCGTTCTCGCCCGTGAGCGCAAGCACCTCGCCGGCATTCAACACAAGAGAAACGTCGTCGAGCACCGGCGCCGCATAGTCCTTGCCGAGCGCGCTCAGCGAGAGCACGGGCGGGGCAAGACCTGTATTCATGGCGGCGGCGGATGCGTTCAACGGCGACTCTTTTTGTTGTTGCTTACTTGGACGACGTCTTGGTGACCAGCACCACGTCGGTCTTCACTTCGGCGGGCATGCTCGACTGCGGCTTTTTCTCGGCCAGCGCCTTGAGCGCGGTCTCGATGCCGAACACCGCCTGCTTGGCCGCGAACTGGTCGGCGGTGGCAAGCACGCGGCCGTCCTTCAGCATCGGCTTGATGGCGCCGATGTTGTCGTAGCCCACCACCAGCACCTTGCCGGTCTTGCCCGCAGCCTTGACCGCGGCCACGGCACCAAGCGCCATGCTGTCGTTGCCCGCCAGCAGCGCCTTCAGGTCGGGGTGCTCGCGCATCATGCCGGCGGCCACCGTGTTGCCCTTGTCGATTTCCCACTGGCCCGACTGCACGCCCACCACGGTCACGCCGGCGGCCTTCATTGCGTCCTGGTAGCCGAGGGTGCGCTGCTGCGCATTGAAGGTGGTCGAAACGCCTTCGATGATGCCGACCTTGTCGCCGGCCTTCAGGCTCTTGGCCAGTTCGTCGCCCACCAGTTTGGCGCCGGCGCGGTTGTCCGGGCCGACGAAGGGCACCTGAATGCCCTTTTCCTTGAGTGCGGCGGCGTCGAACTGGTTGTCGATGTTGACGACCAGGATGCCCCGGTCGATGGCCGCCTTGACCACCGGCACCAGCGCCTTCGAATCGGCCGGTGCAATGACCAGCGCATTGATCTTTTGCGCCATCATCTGCTCGACCATCTTGATCTGGGCGGCCGTGTCGGTCTCGTCCTTGATGCCGTTGGCCGCCAGCGTGTATTGCGAGGCGTTGGCTTTCTGGTGCGCCTTGGCACCGTCTTCCATGGTGCGGAAGAATTCGTTGGCCAGCGACTTCATGACCAGCGCCACCTTGGGCTTTTCCTGGGCGAGGGCAGGCGTGGCGGCAAAGGCGCCCAGCAAGGTCAGAGCGGCTGCGCTTTGCAGCGTACGGCGGGTGAACTTCATGGTGATGTGTCTCCTGAGGTGATTGAGCGGGGCGCCGGTCTTGGCCGGGGGCTCCGATGTTAACCAACGAAAACGTTTGCGCAAACGTTTGCTTCTTGGGTTTAACCCTGAGCAATTTGAGCTGTCTCGCACACTCCGCAAACGGGGGCTGAGCCGGCTCGCCTAAAATCCTGGGTTACCCAGAGGACCCCCCATGAGTTTGCAATGCGGCATCGTCGGCCTGCCCAACGTCGGTAAATCCACCCTTTTCAATGCGTTGACCAAGGCCGGTATCGCAGCGGAAAACTATCCGTTCTGCACCATCGAGCCCAACGTGGGCGTGGTGGAAGTGCCTGACCCGCGGCTCGCGCAGCTCAGCGAGATCGTCAAGCCCGAGCGCGTGGTGCCCGCCATCGTCGAGTTCGTCGACATTGCCGGCCTGGTGGCCGGTGCCAGCACGGGCGAAGGCCTGGGCAACAAGTTTCTTGCGCACATCCGCGAAACCGACGCCACGGTGAATGTGGTGCGCTGCTTCGACGACGAGAACGTGATCCACGTGGCCGGCAAGGTCGACCCGATCTCCGACATCGAAGTGATCCAGACCGAACTCTGCCTGGCCGACCTGGCCACGGTCGAGAAGGCGCTGCACCGCCACACCAAGGTGGCGCGTTCGGGCGACAAGGACGCGCAAAAGCTCGTCGGCCTGCTCGAGCGCTGCCAGGCCGCGCTGAACGAGAACACGCCGGTGCGCGCGCTCGAGTTCACCAAGGAAGAGCAGCCGCTGGTGAAGTCGTTCACGCTCATCACCGCCAAGCCCGCGATGTTCGTCGGCAACGTGGCCGAAGACGGCTTCGAGAACAACCCGTACCTCGACCGCCTGCGCGAGTACGCGGCCAAGCAGGGCGCGCCGGTGGTCGCCATCTGCGCCAAGATCGAAGCCGACCTGGCCGAGATGGACGATGAAGACAAGAAGATGTTCCTTGCCGAAATCGGCCAGGAAGAGCCGGGCCTCAACCGCCTGATTCGTGCGGCCTTCAAGCTGCTGGGCCTGCAGACCTACTTCACCGCGGGCGTGAAGGAAGTGCGCGCCTGGACCATCCACATCGGCGACACCGGCCCGCAGGCGGCCGGCGTGATTCACGGCGACTTCGAAAAGGGCTACATCCGTGCCCAGACCATCGCGTTCGAGGACTACATCGCCTACAAGGGCGAGCAGGGCGCGAAGGACGCGGGCAAGATGCGTTCGGAAGGCAAGGAATACGTCGTGAAAGATGGCGACGTGATGAATTTCCTCTTCAGTTCGTGAAGCTCGCCACGTGCTCACCGTCCATCACCTGAACAACTCGCGCTCGCAGCGCGTGCTGTGGCTTCTCGAAGAACTCGGGCTGCCTTACGAGATCGTTCACTACCAGCGCGATCCGAAGACCATGTTGGCGCCCGCTTCGCTGCGGGCCTTCCACCCGCTGGGCAAGTCGCCGGTGGTCACAACGGACGACGGGCTCACGCTCGCGGAATCGGGCGCGATCATCGAGACGGTGATCGAGCGCTACGGCAACGGCCAACTGGCACCGGCGCCGGGTACGCCCGAGGCGCTGCGCTACCGCTATTGGATGCATTTCGCGGAGGGCACGGCCATGTCGCCGCTGCTGCTGAAGCTGGTGTTCGACAAGATCGAGCGCAGCAAGATGCCTTTCTTCGTGAAGCCGGTCGCGAAGATGATTTCGGGCAAGGCCAAGGCGGCCATCATCATGCCCAACATCGAGAGCCACCTGAATTTCATGGAAGCCGAGCTCGGCAAGAGCGAATGGTTTGCCGGCAATGAATTCACAGGCGCCGACATCCAGATGAGCTTTCCCGTCGAAGCCTCGCAGGCGCGCGGCGGCCTGAATGCAACGCGCCCCCGTCTCATGGCCTACCTGGAGCGCATCTATGCGCGGCCGGCCTACCGGCGTGCGCTGGAACGCGGCGGCCCCTACGATCTGTTGAGCTGAAGCGGGTGCGCCGGGGCTACCCCGGAAAGATGTAGAGCAGCGCCACCGTCATGCACACGTAGCGCAAGAATTTGCCGATGACCATGTATCCAAGACATGGCCAGAACGGCAGCTTGAGCCAACCCGCCACCGCGCAGAGCGGATCGCCGACGATCGGCAGCCAGCTCAAGAGGCAGGCCTTGGGGCCGAGCCGCTCCAGCCAACTCAATACGCGCACATGATGTTTCGAGTGCGAGTATTTGTCTGCGACCTTGTGCGCGCCGTAGCCTATCCACCAGTCGACCGCACCGCCCAGCGTGTTGCCCGCCGTTGCCACCAGAACCGCCGGCCAGAACAGTTCGGGGTTGAGCTTGAGCAAGCCGAAAAGAATGGGCTCGGAACCCACCGGCAGCAGCGTGGCCGAGACGAAGGCCGCGATGAACAGCGTGGAGAGTCCGTATTGCGGAAGCGCGAGTAGCGCCAGAAGAGCGTCGAGCCAGGCTTGCATAAGGTGAAATGAGTCGACGCAGTATAGGTAGACCGCCTGCCTATACGGGTCGGAGAAAGCGCCGAAGCCGCCGGTTTTATGCCCCTACCCCAGGCGCAAATCGTTTCAGTCGCCGAAATCGCGCGTGGCTACAATCGTGCCTCATTTTTCAGCAGCCGAACTCGCGACGCTTCCTCCTCCATGACCTTGCAGATCGGCACCCACACGCTGGAAAACCGCCTGTTCGCCGCGCCGATGGCCGGCGTGACGGACCGGCCTTTCCGCATGCTGTGCCGCCAGCTTGGCGCGGGCTATGCGGTCAGCGAGATGGTGACCTCGCGCAAAGAGCTGTGGAACACGCTCAAGACATCGCGCCGCGCCAACCATGACGGCGAGCCCGGCCCCATCGCGGTGCAGATTGCCGGCACCGATGCGGCCATGATGGCCGAGGCCACGGTCTACAACATCGAGCGTGGCGCGCAGATCATCGACATCAACATGGGCTGCCCGGCCAAGAAGGTCTGCAACAAGTGGGCCGGCTCGGCGTTGATGCGCGACGAGCCGCTGGCGCGCGAGATCGTGCAGGCGGTGGTGAATGCGGCGCAACCTTTCAACGTGCCGGTCACGCTCAAGATGCGCACCGGCTGGAGCCAGGAGCACCGCAATGCGGTGAGGCTTGCGCGCGATTTCGAATCGGCCGGCGTGCAGATGCTCACCGTGCATGGCCGCACCCGCGAGCAAGGCTACAAGGGCAACGCCGAGTACGACACCATTGCCGCCGTGAAGGCCGCGGTGCGCATTCCCGTGGTGGCCAACGGCGACATCAATTCACCGGAGAAGGCGCGCGACGTGCTCGCGGCCACCGGCGCCGATGCGGTGATGATCGGCCGCGCGGCGCAAGGCCGGCCGTGGATCTTTCGTGAGATTTCTCACTTTCTCGCAACGGGTACGCATCTTGCGCCGCCGCTCGTCATAGAGGTTCGCCGCTTGCTGCTCGATCATCTGGTGGAGCACTATGCGCTGTACGGCGAGTTCAGCGGAGTGCGCACTGCGCGCAAGCACATCGGCTGGTATGTGCGTACGCTTGCGGACGGCGAAGCCTTCCGGGCGCAGATGAACACCATCGAAGATTCCGCCGCGCAGCTGCGTGCGGTCGGCGATTATTTCGACGGGTTGGCGGACCGCATGGACCGCATGCCCGTGCACCAGGCGGCCGAAGAGTTGTCCGGTGAAGAGGAGGCGGCTTGCGCCGCTGATTGAGAGAGAAGAAGAGAAGAAAAGCATGAGCAAGAAACACATCGAGGACTGCGTTCGCACCAGTCTGGACAGCTACTTTCGCGATTTGCGCGGCACCGAACCCGACGGCATGTACGAGATGCTCGTGCGCGTGGTCGAGAAACCCTTGCTCGATGTCGTGATGACGCGCGCCGAGGGCAACCAGTCGAAGGCTGCGCAATGGTTGGGCCTGAATCGCAACACGCTTCGCAAGAAGCTGGTTGAACACAAACTTTTGAAATAACTACACGGCATATTCCATGGCCCAGACCGCACTCATCTCCGTCTCCGACAAAACCGGCATCCTTGAATTCGCGCAAGCGCTGCATGGCCTTGGCATCAAGCTGCTGTCCACCGGCGGCACCGCCAAGCTGCTGGCCGATGCCGGCCTGCCGGTCACCGAAGTGGCCGACCACACCGGTTTTCCTGAAATGCTCGACGGCCGCGTGAAGACGCTGCACCCCAAGATTCATGGCGGCCTGCTGGCGCGCCGCGACCTGCCCGCGCACGTGGCGGCCATCAAGGAACACGGCATCGACACCATCGACCTGCTGGTGGTCAATCTCTATCCGTTCGAAGCTACGGTGGCCAAGGCCGGCTGCACGCTCGAAGACGCGATCGAGAACATCGACATCGGCGGCCCGGCCATGGTGCGCAGCGCGGCCAAGAACTGGAAGGACGTGGGCGTGCTGACCGACGCCTCGCAGTACCCCGTGGCGCTGGCCGAGCTGCAGGCCGGCGGCAAGCTCAGCGACAAGACCAAGTTCGCTTTCTCGGTGGCCGCGTTCAACCGCATTGCCGACTACGACGGCGCCATCAGCGACTACCTCTCGGCCATCGACTTCGAGGCCAGCATCGGCCAGCCGTCGCCCACGCGCTCGCTGTTCCCGGCGCAAAGCAACGGCCGTTTCGTGAAGGTGCAGGACCTGCGCTATGGCGAAAACCCGCACCAGCAGGCCGCGTTCTACCGCGATCTGCACCCGGCGCCAGGCTCGCTCGTGTCGGCAAAACAATTGCAGGGCAAGGAGCTCAGCTACAACAACATCGCTGATGCCGACGCCGCATGGGAGTGCGTGAAGAGCTTCGACGTGCCGGCCTGCGTGATCGTGAAGCACGCCAATCCTTGCGGCGTTGCAGTCGGCAAAGATGCGGCCGAAGCCTATGGCAAGGCCTTCAAGACCGATCCGACCTCGGCCTTTGGCGGCATCATCGCCTTCAACCGGCCGGTCGACGGCGAGACGGCGCAGGCCATTGCCAAGCAGTTCGTCGAAGTGCTGATGGCGCCGGGCTACACGCCCGAGGCGCTCGAAGTGTTCCAGGCGACCAAGGCCAAGCTCAACGTGCGTGTGCTCGAAATCACACTGCCCAAGGGCGGCGCCACCGACTGGGACAACGGCCGCAACGCGATGGACGTCAAGCGCGTCGGCTCGGGCCTCCTGATCCAGACCGCCGACAACCACGAACTCGCGGCGACCGACCTCAAGGTGGTCACCAAGAAGCAACCCACGCCAGAGCAGCTTCAAGACCTGCTGTTCGCATGGAAGGTCGCCAAGTATGTGAAGAGCAACGCCATCGTGTTCTGCGCCGGTGGCATGACCATGGGCGTGGGCGCGGGCCAGATGAGCCGCCTCGATTCGGCACGCATCGCGAGCATCAAGGCCGAGCATGCGGGCCTGTCGCTCAAAGATACGGCGGTGGCGAGCGATGCGTTCTTCCCGTTCCGCGACGGCCTCGACGTGGTGGTCGATGCCGGTGCGAGCTGCGTCATTCAGCCGGGCGGTTCGATGCGCGACCAGGAAGTGATCGATGCCGCCGACGAGCGCGGCGTGGTCATGGTGCTTTCGGGCGTGCGCCACTTCCGCCACTGAGCACCACCCGCCCCTCGGGCAAGGCCGGGCTGTGCCGCCAGCGTTTTGCTGGCGTGCGCAGCCCGGCTTTTTTCTTGGCCGGTGCTTCGGCCTTAACGGGGCCCGGAGGCCTTGAAGATCTGCCTTGCGGCCTCGATCGTGGCGGCAATGTCGTCGTCGCTGTGCGCGGCGCTCACAAAGCCCGCTTCGTAAAGCGCCGGTGCGATGTACACGCCGCGGTCGAGCAGGCCGTGGAACAGCGCGTTGAACTTTGCGTTGTCGGTGGTCATCACCGTGGCGTAGTTCTGCGGCAGCTCGTTCATCAGGAAGAAGCCGAACATGCCGCCTTCGCTGTCGGCGTTGAAGGGCTGGCCTTCGGACGTGGCGGCGGCCTTGAGGCCCGCGACGAGCGACTGCGTTTTCTTCGACAGCGCTTCGTAGAAGCCGGGCTTGGCGATTTCTTTCAGCGTTGCCAGGCCGCAGGCGGTGGCCACGGGGTTGCCCGAGAGCGTGCCGGCCTGGTAGACCGGGCCTAGCGGCGCAAGCTGCTCCATGATGGCGCGCGGGCCGCCGAAGGCCGCCAGCGGCATGCCGCCGCCGATGACCTTGCCGAGCACCGTGAGGTCGGGAGTGATGCCCAGCACGCCCTGGGCGCCGTGCAGGCCCACGCGAAAGCCGGTCATCACTTCGTCGAACACCAGCAGCGCGCCGTGCTGTGTGCACAGGTCGCGGCAGCGCTTGGCAAATTCGGCCGTGGCGCGCACGAAGTTCATGTTGCCGGCAATCGCCTCGATCATCAGGCAGGCGATGTCGTTGCCGTGCAGCGCAAAGGCTTCTTCGAGCTGCGCGATGTTGTTGTACTCGAGCACCAGCGTGTGCTGCGTGACCTCGGGCGGTACGCCGGCCGAAGTGGGGTGGCCGAAAGTGGCCAGGCCCGAGCCCGCCTTGACCAGCAGCGCATCGGCGTGGCCGTGGTAGCAGCCTTCGAACTTGATGATGTGCTTGCGGCCGGTGGCGCCGCGCGCCAGGCGCAACGCGCTCATGGCGGCTTCGGTGCCCGAGCTCACCAGCCGCACCATCTCCATCGACGGCACCAGCGCGAGGATGGCTTCGGCCAGTTCGATTTCGCGCTCGGTGGGCGCGCCGTACGAGAAGCCCTCGAGCACGGCCTTCTGCACCGCCTCGACGACGGCCGGGTGGCCGTGGCCCAGGATCATCGGGCCCCACGATCCGATGTAGTCGATGTAGCGCTTGTTGTTGGCGTCCCAGAAGTAGGCGCCTTCGGCACGGCGGATGAAGCGCGGCGTGCCGCCCACGGCCTTGAAGGCGCGCACGGGCGAATTGACGCCGCCGGGAATGACGGCGCGGGCGCGGTCGAAAAGAATGTCGTTTTGGTCAGCGTTTGGCATCAATGTCTGGTGTCGTGAGGGGGCAGGGCAAAGTCTGGGGATGCGTCGGGGTCTTCACCGTCGTCTTCGTCGTCTTCGGGCTCGGCCCAGAACAGGCGGTCGGGCAGCACATGGCCCATGCCGGGCCGAAAGCCCGCGTCGAGGCAGCGGTCCATGTAGGCCAGGGCTTCGCTGGTGGCGGCCACCAGGTCGGTCCCGCTTGCGAGCAGGGCGGCCAGCGCGGCCGACAGGGTGTCGCCGGCACCAGCAAAAACGGCTTCGAGCCGCTCGTATTTCTCGCTGGCGAGCACCGACTGCGGCGAGGCCAGCACGTTGTCGATGAACTGGTCGGGCAGCACCATGCCGGTTACCAGGGTGTAGGGCACGCCGAACTCCCCCGCGGCCTTGGCAATGTCGCGCGCGCCGGGCGGACGGTCGCCGCTCCAGTCGGGAAGCAGCCACCGCCACAGCGTACTGTGGTTTCCAACCAACACTGTGGCCTGCGGCAAAAGTAACTCCCGAAAAGCGTCCAGATAGGGCTCGATCAGGTTCTCGTCCCACCACGAGAGGTTGGGCATATAGGCCACCAGCGGCACTTCCGGGTAGTCGGAGGCGGTCTCGGCAATGGTGCTCAGGGTGTCGGGGCTGCCCACGAAGCCCACCTTGATGAGTTGGACTTCCACGTCCTCGAGGATGGCGCGCGCCTGCTCGGCCACCGCCTCCTCGTCGAAGGCGAAATGGTCGAATATCTCGGCGGTGTCGCGGGCGTAGGCGCCTGTGACCACGGGAAGCATGTGGGCGCCCACCGACGCCATGGCCAGGGCGTCGGCGCCCAGGCCTCCTGCACCGCTCGGATCGCTGGCGTTGAAGACCAGCACGCAGGGCGGATTCAGGTCGCGCTCGGCCACCTCTTCGGCGTCCGCCGAGGGGTCGTTAAGATCGCCCGGGTTGCGGGCGTTGTCTGCTGGATGTAAGTAAATGGTCATACGCCGGGCAAAATCCCCTGGATGGTGGCATAGGCGCGACGTTTACCGTCCGCCAGTGAGATACGCATAGATACACTCGTTGCATTTAATGAACAAGGACTTTAAGCTCCGATGAATACGAAAACTTGGATGTGCCTGATTTGTGGGTGGATCTATGACGAAGCGGTTGGTGTGCCGGAGGACGGCATCGCGGCAGGCACGGCCTGGGCTGATGTTCCGATGAACTGGACCTGTCCTGAGTGCGGTGCGCGCAAGGAAGACTTCGAAATGGTTGAAATCTGAAGAGCATGGCATAGGGCTACGCGATTTGCGTCGATGTACGGCGCGGCGGGCATCCAAGTCTCATCTCAGCAGGAGTGTGTGCAATGGGGCCGAATGGATCAGGTTACAAGGTGCTTGTCATCGATGACAGCAATACGATCCGGCGCAGTGCCGAAATATTTCTGAAGCAGGGCGGGCACGAGGTTCTTCTTGCGGAAGACGGCTTTGACGCGCTCTCGAAAATCAACGATCACAAGCCGCATCTGATTTTCTGCGACATCCTGATGCCCCGCCTGGACGGTTATCAGACCTGCGCCATCATCAAGCGCAACGCTCAATTCTCCAATGTTCCGGTCGTGATGCTCTCTTCGAAAGACGGCGTCTTCGACAAGGCTCGCGGCCGCATGGTCGGGTCGCAGGACTACCTGACCAAACCTTTCACCAAAGACCAGCTGCTGCAGGCCGTGCAGCAGTTTGGCATTGTTCAACAGGAAGTGCAGTAATGCCCATTCGAAAAATCCTCGTCGTCGACGACTCCAAGACGGAACTGGTGTTCCTGTCAGACCTGCTCCGCAAGAACGGCTTTGCCGTCAAGACGGCTGAAAACGCCGACGACGCCATGCGCCGTCTCGAGGAAGAGCAGCCCGACCTGATCCTCATGGACGTGGTCATGCCCGGCCAGAACGGCTTCCAGCTGACACGCGCGATTGCCCGCGACCCGAAGTACGGCACCATCCCGATCATCCTGTGCACCAGCAAGAACCAGGAAACCGATCGCGTCTGGGGCATGCGCCAGGGCGCTCGCGACTACATCGTGAAGCCGGTCAACGAGGCCGACCTGATGTCGAAGATCACCGCGCTCGCCTGAGCAGGAGCCGACTCAGTCCATGGCGAATCGCGACGCTCTCCGAGCCTTCCAGTCCCGGCTAGCAAGCCGCCTGCAGGCCGCACGCACGACTGGCGTCGCCGCCACGTGGCTCGCGGTCGAGGCGGGAGAGGGCAAGTACCTCTTTCCTCTCGGCCACGCGGGCGAAATTTTCCCCTGGACGCCCCCCCAGCCGGTGCCCTACACGGAGCCCTGGTTCCTTGGCGTTGCCAACCTGCGCGGCGGCCTCTTCGGCGTGGTGCAGCTGTCGGCATTCGCCTCGGGCGTTCCGAGCGGACCGGCCGCCACCGAGGCGGCCCGCATGCAATCGCGGCTCGTTGCCCTCAACGAGCTGCTCGAAGTCAACTGCGCATTGCTGGTCGACCGACTGGCGGGGTTGCGCGGCGCCGAGGCCTTCACGGCCGCGGAGCCGCCAAGCGCAGAAGCACCCGCGTGGCTGGGGCATCTGTACACCGATGCGGCGGGTGAGCGCTGGCAGGAAATCAACCTGCAGGCGCTTTCGCAGCAACCCGAGTTTTTGAGTATTGGCGCCTAGTGCTTTCGCACAGCCCAAAGACAACCACCCTGAAGGACCGACCGTGAGCTCGATCGCCGACAAGTTCAAGAAATTACTGCCCGCGAACAGCGGCAACGAAAAGGCCCGCGTCGACGGCTCAGGTTCCACCTTGTCGCTCGACGATGTCGATACGGTGCAGGCGCTGGACGAGAAGACCGTCCGCCTGGCCCGAAAACAAGGCCGCTCCGCCGCCGATCCCGCGCCCACCGGCTTTGCCGACGGCGGCGCGCTGCCTCCCAGCGAAGCAGCCAACGAGGCCGGCGCAGGCCCGCTCGACGAAGCGCAGGCCGCAGCCGCCAAAGCCGGCTCCAGGCCGGCACGCCAGCAGCGGATCCTGGCGATCATGCTGGCCGTGGTGGTGCTGCTGCTGTTGCTGGTGGCCGGTTCCGCCATTCTTCGCGCCGAGCGCCTCGCGCAGCAGGTGGCCGCCACCGGCCAGTCGCTGATGCAGTCGCAGCGTCTCGCCAAATCGATTTCGCAGGCTCTCGTGGGCAGCGCGCCCGCGTTCGTCGAAGTGAAGGACAGCGCCGACGACCTCACGCGCCGCGTGCAGGGCCTGACCAACGGCGACGATGCCCTGCGCCTCGAGCGCGTGGGCAACCAGTACGACGAGGACATGGCCAAGATCAACCCGCTGGTCGCCCGTGCCGACGCCAGCGCCAAGGTCGTGCTGTCGCAGCGCCAGATCCTGACCCAGGTGGGTGCCGCCTTGCGCGACATCAACCAGCAATCGTCCGCGCTGCTCGAAATGACGGAAACCGTCGCGTCGCTGAAGATGCAGCAGAACGCCACGCTGCCTGAAATCTCGGCCGCCGGCCAGCTCGTGATGCTGACCCAGCGCATCGGCAAGTCGACCAACGAGTTCTTCACGGTCGAGGGCGTGAACCCGGACGCCGTGTTCCTGCTCGGCAAGGACCTGAACACCTTCCAGGAAACCACCCGCGGCCTGCTCGACGGCAATGCGCAGCAGCGCTTCCCCGGCTCGAAAGACCCGCAGACCCGCCAGCAGCTCGAAGCCATCCTGAAGACCTACGAGCAGATGCGCACGCAGGCCTCGGCCATTCTGGGCAACCTGCAGGGCCTGGTGGCTGCGCGCGAAGCGCAGGCTTCCATCCTGACCGACAGCGAACCGCTGCGCAAATCGCTGGGCGAGCTGCAGGACAAGCTCTCCGCACGCACCGGCCTGGGCGCCGGAACCATCGTGCTGCTGTTCGTGCTGTCGCTGGCCGCCCTGGCTCTTGCCGGCGCCATCGGTTTCGTGCAGGTGCGCGAAGGCCGCGAACGCGCCGCCGTCGCCGAACGCGAACGTCTTGCGGCCGAACAGGCCAGCGACGAGGCCGGCCGCATCAACAACGCCAACCAGGCCGCCATTCTTCGGCTGATGAACGAACTGCAGACAGTGGCCGAAGGTGACTTGACGCAGGAAGCGACCGTGACCGAGGACATCACCGGCGCCATTGCCGACTCGGTGAACTACACGGTGGAAGAACTGCGACTGCTGGTGGGCAACGTGCAGAACACGGCAACCCGCGTGGCGCAGACGACGTCGCAGGTGGAAAGCACCTCGACCGAACTGCTCGCCGCCTCGACCGAACAGCTGCGCGAAATTCGCGAAACCGGCCAGTCGGTGCTGACCATGGCCGAGCGAATCAACGGCGTGTCCTCGCAAGCGCAAGAGTCCGCCACGGTGGCGCGCCAGTCGCTGCAAGCTGCATCGTCGGGCCTGCAGGCCGTGCAGAACGCCATCGGCGGTATGAACTCCATCCGCGACCAGATCCAGGAAACCTCCAAGCGGATCAAGCGCCTGGGCGAATCGTCGCAGGAGATTGGTGAAATCACCGAGCTGATCTCGGACATTACCGAACAGACGAACGTGCTGGCACTGAACGCCGCCATTCAGGCCGCATCGGCCGGTGAAGCCGGTCGCGGCTTCTCGGTGGTGGCGGAAGAAGTGCAGCGGCTGGCTGAACGCTCCGCGGACGCCACGCGCCAGATTTCGGCGCTGGTGAAGGCCATTCAGACCGACACGCAAGACGCGGTGGGCGCCATGGAGCGTTCCACGCAGGGTGTGGTCGAAGGGGCCAAGCTGTCGGACAATGCCGGTACCGCACTGACGGAGATTGACCGCGTGTCGCGCCGCCTTGCAGAACTGATTGAGCAGATTTCGCAATCCGCCTCCCGCGAAGCCGATTCGGCCAACGTGGTGGCTGCCAACATCCAGCACATTTTTGCGGTGACCGAGCAGACCGGAGAAGGTACCCGTACCACCGCCCAGCAGGTGCGCGAGCTTTCGCAGATGGCCGAAGAACTGCGTCGTTCCGTCGCCCGTTTCAAAATTGCCTGACAAGAGATAAGAACGGCGAGCATCCAACGTGTCGATTCAAACCCCTGCCACGGCCCCCCTCGCTGGCAACGTGCCGGCCACCGAAGACCTTGGGCCGCTGGCCTGGGTTCTGGGAGAAATCCAGAAATCCCTCGACAGCGTTGCCAAGTCGCTGCGTCGCTTTGTGCGCGACGTGGGCAATACCTCGGAACTCGAGAGTGGCCCGCTGCAAATGGCTCGCCAGCAACTGCACCAGTCTGTCGGTGCCTTGCAGATGGTGGGCAACACCGCTCCGGCGCTGGTGCTCGGCTCCATCGAATTCGCGGTCCAGGGCTTCATTGCCGAACCGCAGCGCTGCACCGAGAGCGCGGTCGTAAAGATCGAGCGCGCCGGCTTTGCCGTCGTCGATTTCCTCAACGCGCTGCTGGCCGGCAAGCCCGTGTCGTCGGTGGCGCTGTTTCCGCAGTACCGCGATGTGCTTGAACTGGTCGGCAACGAGCGCGTTCACCCGGCGGACCTGTGGAGCATTGCCTGGCGTTGGGTCGAAGTCCGTCCCGCGCTGACCCAGGCCGCATTGGCCTATGACCCGGCGGTGCGTTCGCGGCTCGACCGCGAAGTGCTGCAGCTGGTCAAGACCGGCGATGCGCAGGCCGCGCGCCGGCTGCACGCCCTGTGCCTGGGGCTCGGGCGCGGCGCGCTGCTGCCCCGCGTCGCGAGTTTCTGGACCTTGGCCGCGGGCTTCTTCGAGGCTCTGGCGCTCGAGCTGATCCCCGCCGATTCATACGTCAAGCGCGCCGCTTCGCGCGTGCTGCTGCAATACGCCACGCTGGCACGCGGCGACAACACCGTGTCCGACCGGCTCGGCCAGGACCTGCTGTTCTTCTGCGCGCAGGCCGTGCCTACCGGCCGCGACGACGCCGCCACGCTGCGCACCGTGCGCAGCGCCTGGGGCGTCGCAAGCGAGCCGTACATCAATTACAGCGTCGAGCAATTCGGCCGCTTCGATCCGCTGGTGCTCACGCAGGCCCGCAAGCGCATCGAAACCGCCAAGGAAATGTGGTCGGCGCTTTCGGGCGGCGACGTCACCCGTACGCGCCAGGTGGCCGACACCTTCGCCCAACTGGGCGAATCGCTGCAGAAGCTGCATCCGCCGAGCCTGCCGATGGTGGAAGCGCTGACGCATGCGGTCGAAGCGTCAGTGCGCACCGGCCAGGCACCGGACACCGAGCTCGCGATGGAAGTCGCCACCTCGGTGCTCTACCTGGAAGCCGCGCTCGAAGACCTCGACCCGAGCGATCCGCAGCTCACCTCCCGCACGCTGCAGCTGGCCGGCCGCATCGAGCGTGTGCGCGCGGGCGGCCATTCGGAGCCGCTCGAGCCCTGGATGGAAGACCTGTATCGCCGCGTGAGCGATCGCCAGACCATGGGCACCGTGGTCGACGAGCTGCGCAGCCACCTGAGCGAGCTTGAAAAGTCGCTCGACCAGTACTTCCGCCGCCCCGCCGAAAAGGCGCTGCTGCGCACCGTGCCGAGCCAGCTGCTGCAAATGCGCGGCGTGTTCTCGGTGCTGGGCCTCGAGCAGGCCGCGCACACCGTGCAGCGCATGCGCGACGACGTCGAGCAGATGCTCGTGGGCAACGCATCGCCCGTCGAGGAAATGCACAGCTTCGATGCGCTGGGCAACAACCTGGGCGCGCTCGGCTTCCTGATCGACATGCTGGGCTACCAGCCCGCACTGGCCAAGCGCCTGTTCGTGTTCGACGCCGAAGCCGGCGAGCTCAAGCCGCTCATGGGCCGCCAGGCCGCCGACAGCGACGCCGCCGATACCGCGGTGGCGGACGGCAAGCCCGCGGGCGCCGAAGCCGTGCTCAGCATCGAGGAAGTCGACGCACAGATCGCCTCGAAGCTGGCCGCGCTGGCCACGCCCAACCGCAAAGCGAAGGTGTCGCCCATCGAGGAGTTCAGCCGCAAGGCCGACAGCTGGACCAACAAGATCACCGGTCCCGCGGCGCTGCCCGACACCGAGGTGACCGAGCTCGAAGAAGACGACCTGCAGAACATCTTCCTCGACGAGGCCCGCGAGGTGGTGCAGAACGGCCTGGCCGCCATCGACGAGCTTGGCGGCCACCCCGACGACACCGAAGAACTCACCATCCTGCGCCGTGCGTTCCACACGCTCAAGGGCAGCTCGCGCATGGTCGGGCTCACCGATTTCGGCGACGCCGCCTGGTCCTTCGAGCAGGTGCTCAACACCTGGCTGGCCGACCAGCGCGACGCCACGCCCGAGCTGCTTTCCGCCACCCGCAATGCGCTCGGCGAATTCAGCGAATGGGTGGAAGCCATTGCTTCGGGCGCCCAGCACAGCTGGCAGTCGTCGCATTTCAGCCGCGTGGCCAATGCCCTGCTGGCCGGCGAACCCGTGCCAACGGCGCCGCCGCGCATCGATGCGGACGCACTTGCGGTGGCCGCGCGCCATATTGCCGCGGAGCCGCCGGTGGCTGCTCCCCTGCCGATGCCGGAGCTGCCCGAGCTTGCGGAACTGCGCGGCCTGCCCGACTTGGAGCTGCCGCCCGTCGCGCCGCCAGCCGTCGCCCCCGCGCCCGTCGCCGATTTCGAATTGCCGCCGCAGGTGCTGGAGCAAACTGCAAAGCACGAAACCGACGACGACTTCGCTTCGACCGACTTCCTCGACTTCGAAACCAAGCCGAGCCCGGAAGAATCTTTCGAAGTGCTGAACGGCAGCGGAGATTTCGATTTCCTGGCGGCCGAAAAGGTAGAGCCCGCACCGTCTATCGCCCAGTTCGCAGCCGAACCGGCCGAGGAACCGTCGCCGGTCGCCGCGCCCGAACTGCTGCAAACTCCGGTGGCGCTGCCCGATCTGGACTGGACTCCCGAGCCCTTGGCGGCCAAGCAGAGCGAGCCCGAGCCTGCGGCCGTTGCCGCGGCCGAGCCGGTCGAAGAAGAGCCCGCGGTCACCGAACCGGCCTTCCTGCTGGCGCCGGAAGAACCCGTTGCCGCTGTGGACGAAACGCCTGCAGTGGCAGAGCCAGTCGAGCCGCCGGCGGCGGTTGCAGACACGGTTGCAGTTGCCGATGAAGCGCCGCAGCCCGAACCTGAGCCCGAACCCGAAGTGCAGGAAACCGCCGAGGCGGCGGCCCCCTCCGGCGCCGACGACCAGGTCAAGGTCATCGGACCGCTGCGCATCGGTATTGCGCTCTACAACGTCTACCTCAACGAGGCCGACGAGTGGTCCAGGCAACTGGCCACCGAAGTCGGCGAGTGGGCGCTCGAATCGCACGAGCGCCTGTCCGACTCGACCGTCGCGCTTGCGCATTCGCTGGCCGGCAGCTCGGCCACCGTCGGCTTCCATAGCCTTTCGGGCATGGCCCGCCTGCTCGAAGCCGCGCTGCAGCATCTGCAAATGCAGGGCAGCGGCACGCGCGAGCAGGGCGTGGTGCTGGTTGCCGCGGCCGACGAACTGCGCCGCCTGCTGCACCAGTTTGCCGTGGGCTTCCTGCGCGAGCCGTCCGAAGGAACGCTGCAGGCGCTGCGCGACATTGCCGCCGCGCCTATGCCGCTCGAAGCTGCTGCGCGCACCGACGTGCGGCCGCTCCAGCACATGGTGGCCACCGACAGCGTTGCCGACGTGGCGCTGGACGACTCCGAAGACGCGATCGACGTGGCCGATGCGGTCGACGTCGACCTGTTCCCGATCTTCGAGGAAGAGGCCGCGGAACTGCTGCCGCAGCTCGGCCAGGCGCTGCGCCAATGGGCGCACCACCCTGACGACAACGCGCCCCGCGCCTCGGTGCTGCGCACGCTGCACACGCTCAAGGGCAGTGCCCGGCTGGCCGGCGCCATGCGCCTTGGCGAGCGGGCGCACCGCATGGAGTCCGAGATCGAAGTCCTGGGAACCCAGGGCGGTGCCGACCGGGCCGAAATCGAAAAGCTGCTCACGCGTCTTGACGCACTGCAGTCCACCTTCGACGCGCTACGCGCGGCGGACGATGCCACCCAGGCCGAAGTGGCCCAGCTCGTGGTGGCGGCAACCGCTGCCCAGCCGGGCGTTCAACTGGTGCAGGTTGCCGCCGAATCCGGCGTGCCCGCCAACGACGAGATTGCCGCTGGCGGCGACCAGAACGCGGATGCCGTGGAAACGGCCGCCGTGCCGTCGCTCCTGCCGCGTCCGGCTCCGGCGCTGCTCGCTCCTTTGCGCACTGCGTCTACCCAGGCCGTTCGCATTCGCACCCAGTTGCTCGACCGCCTGGTGGCGCAGACCGGCGAGGTCATCATCACGCGCTCGCGCCTCGAGGCCGAACTGGGCCAGTTGCGCGGTTCGCTCTCCGACCTGACGGGCAACCTCGACCGCCTGCGCCAGCAATTGCGCGACATCGAAGTGCAGGCCGAAAGCCAGATGCAGTCCCGCCTGGCGCAAGCCAAGGATTCGCAGCAGAGCTTCGACCCGCTCGAGTTCGACCGCTTCACCCGCGTGCAGGAACTCACGCGCATGATGGCCGAGTCGGTGAACGACGTGGCCACCGTGCAGCGCACGCTGCAAAAGACGGTGCAGGCCACGGAAGACGACCTGAGCGTGCAGGCACGCCAGACGCGTGAACTGCAGCGCGGCCTGCTGCGCACGCGCATGGTGGAGTTCGAGGGCATTTCCGACCGCCTCTATCGCGTGGTGCGCCAGGCGTCGAAAGACACCGGCAAGCAGGTGCGCCTGGACATCGTCGGCGGCTCCATCGAAATGGACCGCGGCGTGCTCGACCGCATGACGCCCGCCTTCGAGCACTTGCTGCGCAATTGCGTGGCGCACGGCATCGAAGCCCCGGCCGCACGCGAAGAGGCCGGCAAGGACGCCAACGGCCTGATCGTGATCGACCTGCACCACGAAGGCAACGACGTCTCGGTGAGCTTCCGCGACGACGGCGCCGGCCTGGACCACAAGCGCATTGCCGAGCGTGCCCGCACCCTCGGCCTGCTCGAGCCCGGCCAGGAACTGTCGCCCGAAGAAGCCACCGAGCTGATCTTCAAGCCCGGGTTCTCCACGGCGGGGCAAGTGTCCGAACTGGCCGGCCGCGGCATCGGCATGGACGTGGTGCGCGCGCAGATCGCGGCGCTCGGCGGCCGTATCGAAACGCATAGCACGGCCGGGCAGGGCACCACCTTCAAGCTGGTGCTGCCGCTCACCACCGCGGTGACGCACGTGGTGATGCTGCGCGCCGGCGAGGTGTCGATCGGCGTGCCGTCCAACCTGGTGGAGCTGGTGCAGCGCGTGAGCAGCACCGAGCTCGAAGCCGCCTACCTGCACAACAGCCATCCGTTCGGCAGCGAGCAGGTGCCCTTCTACTGGGCCGGCGCTTTGCTGCAGGCCTCGGCGCGCAGCGAGCATCCCACCAGCAAGAACAACACCGTCGTGATCGTGCGAAGCGCGGCACAGCGCGTGGGCCTGCACGTGGACGAAGTGCTGGGCAACCAGGAAGTCGTGGTCAAGAACCTCGGGCCGCAACTCGCGCGCCTGCCGGGCTTGGCGGGCATCTCGGTGCTGGCTTCGGGCGCTGTGGCGCTGATCTACAACCCGGTGGCGCTGGCCGCGGTGCACGGCGAACAGGCGCGCATGCGCCAAGCCGCCGCGCTGGCCGTGTCCGCGCAGGGCGGATCGGCCGAAGCCGACCACGGCGCCCCGCAAGAGCCGTTGCCGATGCTGGCTCCGCCGGTGCCGCAGGTTCCGCTGGTGCTGGTGGTCGACGACTCGATCACCGTGCGCCGCGTGACGCAGCGCCTGCTGCAGCGCGAAGGCTACCGCGTGTCGCTCGCGGCCGACGGCCTGCAGGCGCTTGAGCGGCTGCAGCAGGAGCGGCCGGCGGTGGTGCTGTCCGACATCGAGATGCCGCGCATGGACGGCTTCGACTTGGCCCGCAACATCCGTGCGGACGAGTCGATGGCCGGCCTGCCGATCATCATGATCACCTCGCGCATTGCCGAGAAGCACCGCGACTACGCACGCACGCTGGGCGTGAACCACTACCTGGGCAAGCCGTACTCGGAAGACGAGCTGCTGCGCCTGGTGCGTGCGTACACGAGCGAACCGGCATTGGCCGCGGCGGCTTGAAGCTCTCCGGAGCTCGACCAGTAAAGGGGCCCGCCGGGCCCCTTTACTTTTGCAGCGCCTTCGCCCGCGCTACGCCGTACCGCTGCAGCGTTTTCTCGCGCGCCTCGGCATGGTCGACCACCGGCCTGGGGTAGGTCTCCCCGAGCTTGATGCCCGCCGCTTCCAGCTCTACGGGCGAGGCCGTCCAGGGCGAGTGGATCGCGGCATTCGACAGCCCCGCCAACTGCGGCAGGTAGCGGCGGATGAACTTGCCCTCGGGGTCGAAGCGCTCGCTCTGCGTGACGGGGTTGAAGATGCGGAAGTAGGGCTGCGCATCGCAGCCGCTGGAGCTTGCCCATTGCCAACCGCCGTTGTTCGAGGCCAGCTCGAAGTCGTTCAGGTGCAGCGCAAAATAGCGCTCGCCGCGGCGCCAGTCCAGCCCCAGGTCCTTGCAGAGAAAGCTTGCCGTCACCATGCGCAGGCGGTTGTGCATGTAGCCGCTCTGGTTGATCTGCAGCATGGCCGCGTCCACCAGCGGGTAGCCGGTGCGGCCCTGGCACCACGCCTCGAACAGCTGGTCGGCATGCTTGCCGTGATGCCACTGGATCTTGTCGTACTCGGGGCGAAAGCTCTTCGATTCGCCGCCCGAATGCACGTGCGGGAAGTGCGCCAGGATCTGGAAGTAGAACTCCCGCCAGATCAGCTCGCTGAGCCAGGTGGCCGCGCCCGCATCGCCCTGCAGCGAAAGCTGGTGCGCCACCCCCGCCACCTGGCGGATCGACACCGTGCCGAAGCGCAGGTGAACGCCCAGGTAGCTCGGCCCCCGCACCGCCGGAAAATTGCGCGCCGCGTCGTAGCGGTCGATGCGCTGGAAAAAGTCTTCGAACAGCGCCGCCGCCCCTTGGGTGCCCGTGGGAATCTCGAGTTCGGAAAGGTTGGTTTGCTGAAAGCCGATTTCCTCGAGCGAGGGCACCGGCGCGCGCCACGGCTCGGGCGGGGCGGCCAGCGCGTCGGCGTATGCCCGAACCGGGTACGACTTGAGAAAGAACGAATCCACCTTGGCCAGCCAGGCCCGCTTGTAGGGCGTGAACACCGTGTAGGGCTGGCCGGTCTTGGTCATCACCTCGTCGCGGTCGAAGACGGTCGAGTCCTTGTAGGTGTGAAAAGCCACGCCCGCATTGGCCAGCGCGCCGAGCACCTGGGCATCGCGCGCCAGCGCGTCGGGCTCGTCGTCCCGGTTGGCAAACACGGCCTGCACGTCCAGCGCGTGCGCCAGCGCCGGAAGCTCGTCGACCGCGGCGGCATGGCGCACGATGAGCCCGCCGCTCAGGTCGCGCAGCTCGGCATCGAGCTCCACGAGCGACTCGCGGATGAACTCCACCCGCCGGTCGGCCGGGGGCAGGGGGTCCAGAATGGCCCGGTCGAACACGAAAACGCACACCACCTGGCGGCAGGCCCGCAGGGCGTGGTAGAGCGCCGCGTTGTCGTCCACGCGCAGGTCGCGGCGAAACCACATGAGCCCTTTGGGATAGGTCTTGTCGACGGCCAGTAAAATCGGCGGCATATGGCTTCCGATTCTGCCCCGATGAACCTCACGCATCACTTTTTGATAGCGATGCCGGGGATGGAAGATAAAACTTTCAACCGCAGCGTCGTCTACCTCTGCGAGCACAGCGAGCGCGGTGCGCTCGGCCTTGTGATCAACAAACCCAGCGACATCAACCTGAAGGTGCTGTTCGAGAAGATCGAGCTCCACCTGGCGCGCCCCGAACTCGGCGACGCGCCGGTTTTCCAGGGCGGCCCGGTGCAAACCGAGCGCGGCTTCGTGCTGCACGAGCCCGTGTTCTCCCACGCCGAAAAGCCCGAGGAGTCGGTCTACGCCTCGACCATGACCATTCCCGGCGGCCTGGAAATGACCACATCCAAGGACGTGCTGGAGGCCCTGGCCACCGGCGCCGGGCCGCGCAAGGTGCTGGTTTCGCTGGGCTATTCGGCCTGGGGCGAGGGCCAGCTCGAATCGGAACTGGCCGAAAACAGCTGGCTCACGGTGAGCGCCGATCCGGCCGTGATCTTCGACACCCCCATCGAGCAGCGCTACGACAAGGCGCTGATGCTGCTGGGCCTGGAAGCCTGGAAACTGTCGCCGGAAGCGGGACACGCGTGATGGCCGCTGCCATGCCAGACGCTCCCGTTCCCTCCGCTTCTCCTGTTTCCGTTGCCGTTCCTTCTCATTTCCAGAGCTTCCTGGCCTTCGACTTCGGCCTGAAGCGAACCGGCGTCGCGAGCGGAAACCGCCTGCTGGGCGCTGCCACGCCGCAGGCCACCATCAAGGCCGAGGGCGATGCCCGCTTTGCGCAGGTCGAGGCACGCATCAAGGAATGGCAGCCCGACGCATTGGTTGTGGGTGTGCCGTATCACCCCGACGGTGCCCCCCACGAGAACACCCGCCGCGCGCAGAAGTTTGCGCGCCAGCTGCGCGGCCGTTTCAATCTCCAGGTGTTCGAGGTCGACGAGCGCTACAGCACCACTGAGGCGCTGGCCTCGGGCGCCCGCGATGCCGATGCCGCATCGGCCTGCATCATCCTGGAGCAATTTTTGAGGAGTCTCCCGTGAGTTCAATACCCGATGCCGAAGCGCTCTACAAGGAGCTGCTGAACGGCGTGAAAGCGCTGATGCGCACAGAGACAAAGCTGGTGGGCATTACCTCCGGCGGCGCCTGGCTTGTCGAGCGGCTGCAAAAAGACCTGGGCCTTGCCGGCGCGCCCGGCGTCATTTCTTCGGCCATGCACCGCGACGACTTCGCACGCCGCGGCCTTTCGGCCAGCGCGCAGACCGCGCTGCCCTTCGATGTGAACGGCGCCGACGTGCTGCTGCTGGACGACGTGCTCTACACCGGCCGCACCATTCGCGCGGTGCTCAACGAGCTGTTCGACTTCGGCCGCCCGGCCTGCGTGCGGCTTGCGGTGCTGGTTGATCGCGGCGGACGCGAGCTGCCGGTGGCAACCGATTTCGCGGCCGCGAAGCTCACGCTGCCGGATACGCAGCTGCTCGCGCTCGCACGTGCGGACGACGGCGCCTTCAGCCTCAAGGTGGAGGAAAACTCGTGAGCCCCCACACTCATCACTTCGTGTATTCGTTGCCCCCCGAGGGGGCGCAGGCCTCCCTTGGGGCGGCCCGGCGGGAGGCCTGGTAATGCTCTACAAGCGAAATCCCCAACTCAACAAGAACGGCGAACTGATCCACCTGCTGTCGATCGAGGGCCTGCCCAAGGACATCGTCACGCACATTCTCGACACGGCCGCCAACTTCACCAGCGTGAGCGACCGCGAGGTGAAGAAGGTGCCGCTCCTGCGCGGCAAGAGCGTGTTCAACCTGTTCTTCGAGAACAGCACCCGCACCCGCACCACCTTCGAGATCGCTGCCAAGCGCCTGTCGGCCGACGTCATCAACCTCGACATCGCGCGCTCTTCGGCCACCAAGGGCGAGTCGCTGCTCGACACCATTGCCAACCTGAGCGCCATGGCGGCGGACCTGTTCGTGGTGCGCCACAGCGAGTCGGGCGCGCCGTACCTCATTGCGCAGCATGTGGCGCCGCACGTGCACGTGGTGAACGCCGGCGACGGGCGCCATGCGCACCCCACGCAGGGGCTGCTCGACATGTACACGATCCGCCACTACAAGAAGGACTTTGCGAACCTCACGGTCGCCATCGTCGGCGACGTGCTGCATTCGCGCGTCGCGCGCTCCGACATCCATGCGCTCACCACGCTCGGCTGCGCCGAAGTGCGCGTGGTCGGCCCGAAGACCCTTGTGCCCGGCGACATGGCCGGCATGGGCGTGCGCGTGTGCCACACGCTCGAAGAGGGCATCAAGGACTGCGACGTCATCATCATGCTGCGCCTGCAAAACGAGCGCATGAGCGGCGCGCTGCTGCCCTCGTCGCAGGAGTTCTTCAAGACCTATGGCCTTACGCCGGAGAAGCTGCAGCTGGCCAAGCCGGATGCAATCGTGATGCACCCGGGTCCCATCAACCGCGGTGTCGAAATCGACTCCGCCGTGGTGGACGGCAAACAAAGCGTGATCCTTCCGCAGGTCACCTTCGGCATCGCGGTTCGAATGGCCGTCATGAGCATCGTGGCAGGTAACGAAGCATAGACATGTTGCTCGCCCCCAGTCTTCGCGCACTTCGTGTCGCTTCGCCAACCCCCTACCGGGGGCAACACCAGTGGCCCGGCAAAGCCGGTTCCACGGTGTTTCCCGAAAAGGCCCTGACTGCCACCGGAAGTACAGACGCATGAACATCCTCATCACCAACGGTCGCGTGGTCGACCCCGCTTCGGGCACCGACAAGAAGGCCGACATCGCCATCGCCGACGGCAAGATCGCCAGCATCGGCAGCGTGCCGGCCGGCTTCAAGGCCGCGCGCACCATCGATGCCGCGGGCTGCATCGTCGCCCCCGGCCTCGTCGACCTGGCCGCACGCCTGCGCGAGCCCGGCTACGAGCACGAGGGCATGCTCGAAAGCGAAATGGCCGCCGCCATTGCGGGTGGCGTCACCAGCCTCGTGTGCCCGCCCGACACCGACCCCGTGCTCGACGAGCCCGGCTTGGTCGAAATGCTCAAGTTCCGCGCCGAGAAGCTGCAGGGCGCGCGCCTGTTCCCGCTGGGTGCGCTCACGCGCAGCCTGGCCGGCGGTGTGCTCACCGAGATGGCCGAACTCACCGAAGCCGGCTGCATCGGCTTCAGCCAGGCCGACGTGCCGCTGGCCGACACCCAGGTGCTGCAGCGCGCACTGCTCTACGCAAGCACCTTCGGCTACACCGTGTGGCTGCGGCCGCAAGACCGCGACCTGGGCAAGGGCGTGGCCGCGAGCGGCCCGCTGGCCACGCGGCTCGGCCTCTCGGGCGTGCCCGTGTCGGCGGAAACCATCGCCATCTTCACCATCATCGAGCTCATGAAGAGCACCGGTGCGCGCGTGCACCTGTGCCGCATCTCCAGCGCCCGAGGCGTGGCGCTGGTGCGCGAAGCCAAGGCGCAAGGCCTGCCGCTCACCTGCGACGTGAGCATCAATTCGCTGCACCTGGCCGACACGGACATCGGCTTTTTCGACAGCCGCGCGCGCCTGAACCCGCCGCTGCGCCAGCAGGGCGACCGCGATGCGCTCTCGGCCGCGCTGGCCGACGGCACCATCGACGCGCTGGTGTCCGACCACACGCCGGTCGAGGCCGATGCCAAGACGCTGCCTTTCGCCGAAGCCGAACCCGGCGCGACCGGCCTCGAACTGCTGCTGCCGCTGGCGCTGCAATGGGGCGAGCGCAGCGGCGCCGGCATTGCGCGCGCGCTGGAGGTGGTTAGCTCCGCGCCTGCGCGGCTGCTGGCCGCCGCCGATGCGGGCACCGGCATCGGCCGCCTGTCCGAGGGCGGCGTGGCCGACCTGTGCGTATTCGATCCTGCCCTTGAATGGCAGGTGCAGCCCGATGCGCTCAAGAGCCAGGGCAAGCACACGCCTTTCGCCGGCTACCCGTTGCAGGGCCGCGCGCGCCATACCCTGGTTGCGGGCCGCGTGGTCCACGGCTGAAGAGAAGAAGAGGGCGCACGTCTCGATGGTTCATTCGCTGAAGGCCTGCTGGCGCCTGCTGCATGCGGTAGGGCACGCGCTGGGCGGGTGGTGGACGATCCGCTTCACCTTTCCGGGGATGTCGCAAGAGGAGCGCAACCTGCGGGTGCAGCAGTGGTCGCGGCGCCTGCTCGAGATCATGGGCGTCACGCTCAAGGTGCAGGGCACGCCGCCCGCCAAGGGGCCGGTGCTGCTCATCTGCAACCATCTCTCGTGGCTCGACATCACCGCCATTCATGCCGCCTGCCACGTGCGCTTTGTTTCCAAGGCGGGCGTGAAGCACTGGCCGCTGATCGGCACGCTGTCCACGGGTGCCGGTTCGCTCTACATCGAGCGCGAACGCCGGCGCGATGCACTGCGGGTGGTGCACCACATGACCGAGGCCTTGCAAGACGGCGACCGCATTGGCGTGTTCCCCGAAGGCACCACCAGCGACGGCCGCGGGCTGCTGCCCTTTCACGCCAACCTGCTGCAGGCCGCCATCTCGTCGGGCGCGCCGGTGCTGCCCGCCGCACTGCGCTTTGCAGACGCGGCCACCGGCGAAACCAGCCAGGCGCCGCGCTACATCGACGACGACAACCTGCTGACTTCGCTCTGGAACACATTGCGCGCACCGCCCCTGCTGGCCATCGTGCGCTTCGGTGAGCCGCAGTCTTCGCTGGGCCGCGAGCGCCGCGCCTGGGCGCAGTCGTTGCATGAAGACGTGCAGCAATTGCGCCGCGAAACTCACTGAAAGAAACACACCGCGCAAAAAAAGCGCTCCCGAAGGAGCGCTTAACGACGCACGAATGCGCCGTGAGGAGGAACCGCAATGAGAAGCCGCACAAAGGGCGCGGAGCCTTTGCGAGCCTGACTGCAGGTTGAACGCTGCGGCGGCGGCGGCTTGCGGGAGAAATCAGTTCATGCGCGTGGGCGAGTGCCTACACACGTAGGCCGGACGTCCGCGGCGCCGGCGCAGGGCCGTGCCCGCATTCAGCCGGCCGGCTCCTGGCCTTCGCCCTTGCTGCGCTCGCTCTGCTCCATGGTGCCCGTGCGCAGGAGGTCGCCCGCCTCGTCGGCGACCACGGCCTCGCTGAAGTAGTAACCCTGTGCAAGGGTGGTGGACCCCGTCGAGTGCAGAAAGGCGCGCTGCGCTTCCGTCTCCAGCCCCTCGACGATGATGCCGATGCGGGCCTCGCGCGCCAGGTTCATGATGGCGCGAACGGTGGCTGCGCTGTCGGGGTCGTCGATGGCTCGCTTGAGCATCGATTGCGCGATCTTCAGGTGGTTGACTCGGTAGGTCCGCAGGTATTCGAACGACGAATACTCGGTGCCGAAGTCGTCGATGGCAATCCGCACGCCGAGCGCCCGCAACTGCGGCAGCACGTCGTTGTGGCTCCATGTCATCTGGGCCAGTGTCGACTCCGTCACGTCGAACTCCAGGTCGGAAGGGTTGAGCTGCCACTTCGCAAGGCAATCGACCACGTCGCGAACCAGTTCGGCGCCTTTTCTGAGCTGGCCGAGCGACAGGTTGATGGCCAGCACGGGCGGCGCCACGCCCTGTTCGCGCCACTGGCTCATTTGCCCGCACGCCTGGTTCAGCACCCAGCGGCCCAGCATGACGATGCTCCCGGTGCGCTCGGCAATGGGTACGAATGCGCTTGCGTCGAGCAGGCCCCGTTCGGGGTGGTTCCAGCGCAGCAGCGCTTCCACGCCCACGATCTTTCCGGAAGACAGCTCGACCTGCGGCTGGTAATAAAGCTCCAACTCCTCGCGCTCGATTGCCTTCTTCAGGTCTTCGCCCAGCGCCACGCGGTCGCGCACTTCGTTGTCGATCTCCTCTGAGTGGAAGTGGAACTGGTTGCGCCCCTCTTCCTTCGACCGGTAGAGCGCCAGGTCGGCCTGCACGAGCATTTCGTCCGGCCCTGCACTGCCCGCGATGTAGGGGCAGATGCCGATGCTGACGGACACATGCACCTCGTTGCCGCCCAGCATGTAGGGGCGCGCCAGTTCCGCCTGGATCTTCGCGGCCAGGGCGCCCGCGGCCGCGGGTTCGCCCATTTCGCTTTGCAGCACCGCAAACTCGTCGCCGCCCAGGCGGGCCACCACGTCGGTTTCGCGCGTGCAGTTCTTCAGGCGCTGCGCCACTTCGCGCAGCAGCAGGTCACCGGTCGGGTGGCCGTACATGTCGTTGACCGGCTTGAAGTGGTCCAGGTCGAGGTAGTGCAGCGCAAAGGGCATGGAGCCCCGCCGTGCAGCCGCATGGGCCTGGTGCAGGCGTTCGGTGAGAGTGGCGCGGTTGGCGAGCCCGGTCAGCCCGTCGGTGCGCGCCAGCCGCGCGAGTTGCTCTTCCGCCGCCTTGCGCTCCGTGACGTCGATGACGATTCCCTCGACCTCGATGAGCCGGCCTTCCTTGTCGCGGACCGGCACGTAGCGGTTCTCCACCCAGCGCCGCCCGCCGTCGCCGGTGCACAGGCGGTATTCGATCGAGGCGCCTTCCGCGTCCTTCTCCAGCACGCGGGCCATCGCGTCGGCAACCCCGGCCTGGTCGGCGGGATCGATCAGCACGTCCGCCCAATTCGGGTTCGCCATCAGGCTGGCCGGGTCGTGGCCGAACTTGGTGATGTTGTGCGAGATGTAGATCAGCGGGAACGCAGGCTCGCCGCGCAGGCGGTAGAGGATGGTCGGGCTGTTCTGCACGATGATGTTGGCGTCCGACAGCTCCCGGGTGCGCTCTTCGACGGCCTGTTCGAGCAGGTTCATCTTGAAGGCCGCGTCTTCCGTCATTTGCCACTTCATCGTGAGCGCGCTGGCCAGTTGGCGCACCTCGATCGGATCGAACGGCTTCTTGAGCACCAGCAGGCGGTCGCGCGCGTCCAGCCGCTCGAACACCTCGACCCACGACTGGTCCGCATAGGCCGTGCAGATCACGATCTGCAGGCGCGCGTCGACCCGCCACAGCTGCTCGATCGTCTCCACGCCGTCCCAGCCCGGGGGCATGCGCATGTCGATGAAAGCCATGGCGTAGGGCTTGCCCGCCTCCAGTGCCTCACGCACCTTGGCAAGCGCTTCCTGGCCCTGGTAGGCGCTGTCCAGCACGAAGTCGACCGTGGCCTGCCTGGCCGAGGTGCCGAACAGCGCGGCCTCCATGTCGTCCAGGTCCGAGGCCGCGGTTTCGGTCAGGAGGATTTTCCGGAAGTCTTCGTGAATGGCGGGCGTGTCGTCCGCCAGCAGGATGCGCCGGTTTTGCTGTTTGCTCATAGGGCTTCTTCTGCCTTCCTGATCGCAAGTCCCAGCGTGAATGCTGCGCATATGCGAACCAAATGCCTCATGTTGCGGCTCCTTACATGATCAATGCATTAGACACTTCGACGCGCCGTTGCGCTCGGGTTCAATGCCTATTAGGGCCCACACAGTGGCTGCGAAGAAACATGCGTGTGCATGTGTCTCAGGGGAGCGAATCCCGCCGTCCGAAGCCTCGGTAGGCCAATAGCAGTAGCATGCGCAACTTCAAGCCGGCGGATCGCCCGCCGATGCTGCTCACCGACCAGCGCAATGAACTCCCTTTCGGAATCGAATGCCGTGGACAAGAAAATGCATGAGCGAAGCACGGAGAGGCGCCCGAGACCGCCTGTGCGCATCACCCTCAAGGACGCAATGATGAAGCGCGACAGCGATGTCGATACAGCGACATCCGCGCTGAGAGCCGCTGCCGACGACGTGACCGCCTGCGTCGCCGAGCTGATGCACCTCGTCGCCCCGAAAGGCGCTTCGTCGCCCGTGGACTGGCGCGGCGCCGCTGCCGATCGCATCGATGCATGCAAGCAGTTCGGCCTCGTCGGCGAAATTCACGATGTGACCTTTCAGCTGCGTGCGCTGCAACGGGCCACCGAGCTGGCCACGCGGCGTGCGCGCCGCCGCGCCGCTGAAGAGACCGCCCGGCGGGAAGGCTCCGGCAACTGACACGCACAGCAGCAACACTACTGCCCGCGTGGCTGTAGTGGCGCGCCGGCACAAGGCGCCCATAATCCGCCTCCTGCGGCCACGCCAGAGGCCGCTGAAACCTGAAGCTGCGCTCCGATCACTGCGAGCCAGCCCATTCTTTTCTGGCCTCACGGGATGACATCATGAGCGTATTGCAGATGTTTCTACCGGTGTCGGAACCAGCCCGCAGCGAGGCGCTGGAGCAGTTGAGAAGAACACACCACCTACCGCGCCACCTCGTACGAGGCATCGGGCGCAGGACGCAAGGCGGGCCCGGACCGGTCGCGTTCGTCGGCCCGATGCAAAGCCAGCAACAGGCATCGTCGCCGGCCTTGCGTACGCCGGCCGCGCCGGAATAGCGCTCCGGCATCGCCCAACCCTCGTCAGTTGCAGGTGAGGCTTGCGAGAGCCTTGCCGGCGCCAGCCACTGTGGGCAGCTTCTGCTTCACGCAGGCCGGGTCCTGCGCGGTGTACGCGTAGGGAATGGCAACCGGAAAGGTACCGGTCGTGATCCAGTCGCTCGCGTCGCGCGACGGTGAAGACGAACTGGCCACCCAGGTGATCCCGAAGGTGCTGAAGTCGGCCGGCGTCTTGATGTTGTTGTTGCGCAGTTCCCAGAAGCCGATGGCCGAGCTGTCGCGCGAGGTCACGGGATTCTTCGAGTTCTCGAAGTAGTTGCCTTCGATCAGCGAGAAGCCGCCCATGCGGATGTTGGCACCCGAGGTGATCACGCCGCTGTACAGGTTGTTGTACAGGTGGGTGTAGCCGCCGCGCTGCAGCGGCAGGCGCGAGCCGACGTTCTGGTAGACGTTGTGATGGAAGGTGATGAAGCGATCGCTGGAATCGCTGTCGCTCGAGCCGATGAGGCCGACCTTGTGATGGTCGTGGATGTGGTTGTACGAATAGGTGATGTGGTGCGCGCCGGCCTTGTTGTCGAGCAGTCCGTCGAACTCCAGGTCGCCAGCGCCCGGGCACTCCTTCAGGCTGCTGAACAGCGTGTTGTGGTCGATCCAGATGTGGCCCGGAAAATTGCCCCCCTGGCCCTCGATGCCGATTGCATCGATCGAACCCGGCAGCAGGCCGATCGTCATGTTGCGGATGATGATGTTCGCGGCATCGGCCTTGATGGCCAGCCCGAAATTGGCCGACGAGTTGTCGGCACCCTCGATGGTGATGTCGCTCTTGTCCTCGATCTCGACGATGGCACCGGCCGGCAGCTGCCACTGCGTGCACGCGTCGGTGATGCTGGAGAAGTCGAACGTTCCGTTGTAGCGGATCACCAGCCCGCCCGTGCCGCTGTAGGCATCGATGGCGGCCTGCATCTGCGCCGCGGTAGAGACAGTGATGGCCGCGGCCTTGCCGCCTCCGGTGACTTCGCCGGCAAACCCGCCGCTAAGGCTGCTCGAAGTGGAAGCTGATGCAGGTTCGGAGGAACCGGGGGCAGCAGGAGCATCGGGAGTCGAAGGGCCGGAGGGAGTGGAGGGAGTGGAGGGAGTGGAGGGAGTGGAGGGAGTAGAGGGGTTGGAGGGATCGGAGGGATCGGAGGAGGTGGAAGGCGTCGAGGAGGCAGAGGGAGCGGCAGCAAGAGCGGATGCGGTCAGCGCTGCGGGCGAGCCCGATCCACCACCACTGCCGCCGCCGCCGCACGCCACCAGCACCAGCGACGTCAATAAAGCGCCCGCAGCGCGCGCCCGATGCAATTCCTGGATTGTTGGCTTCAATTTCTTCATGATATTTTTGATGAGTCGATGCCCGGCATGAAGGACGAACTGTCCATGCCGTGGCAATGTCGATATGCACGCTGCGTGCCGACATTGCATTTCTGTTTCTTCGCGCCGATGCGAGCGCGCTTTGTCAGAAGTGATCGAGATTTCCGCGAACGAGGCGGCTAGCCCGGCTCAGGAACGACATATTTGTCGCGAGATCGCACCGCTTCCTTCGCAAGGTCGATGAACGCGCGCGTCTTTGCGGGAGGGGCGATGTTGCCCGGATAGGCCGCGTAGAGAAACATGCGGCCCGACACCCAGCCAGGAAAAAGACGAACAAGGCGCCCGGCTTCCACCTCGGCGCGGACATTTGCCGTACTCGGAAAAAAAGAGATGCCCGCGCCCTGGCGCACCAGTTGCAGCACCGCGTCCGTGCTCGCCGCCGATATCGAGCCGCGCAGCTTCACACGCATCTTTCGGCCGCCGCGCTCGAGATCGATCGACCACGGAGCCGGCAGCAGCGACAGCGCAATCCACTCGTGCCCCGCGAGCTCCGCTGGCTTGCGCGGCGTGCCATGGCGGGCGAGGTAGCTGGGCGCCGCGACAGTCCAAAGCCCGAGTTCCTCGAGCACCACCGCGCGAAGGCCCGAATCGGCCATCGGCCCGACGCGGATCGTGAGGTCGAAGTGCTCGGCAATCACATCGAGCTTGCGGTCCGTGGGCACATAGTCCACGCGCATTGCAGGATAACGCTCGCTATAAGCCGCAATCCAGCTCGCGACCATGCCGGCCGATGCTTGCGGGCTGGTGAGCCGCAACGTACCCGAAGGTTGCGCATGCCCGCTGCGCGCCCGCTCCATCGCAGCCTCCGCGCCGGCCAGCAGCTCACGGCAATCGGCGAGAAACGCCGCCCCTGCTTCGGTGATCGCGAGCTTGCGCGTGGATCGCTGCAACAGCTGCGTGCCCAACTCCCGCTCGAGCAAGGCCACCGCCTGGCTGACCGCGGACTTGGTCGTGTTCAGACGCTCGGCAGCGGCTGTGAAGGTGCCGGCCTCGGCCACCGCGACGAAGGCCGCCAGGCGGCCAAAGGAGATGGCGGGAGCCTTCATGCGATTGTTCTCCATAACTGGACAATGAATTCTCTCGCAGGCGCTTTCCGGAAACAACCGCAACGCGCACCATGGCACCCATCGCAACCTCACCCATGAAGGGAATCGCCATGTATGTACTTCTCGGCTCCAACGGCAACATCAGCTCCAAAGTCGCGGCCCTGCTGCTCGCGCAAGGGGCGGCGGTACGCGTCGTCGGCCGCAATGCGGAATCGCTCGCTTCCCTGAAGGCCGCGGGTGCGGATATTGCGGCTGGGGACATCGGTGATTCGGACTTCCTGGCCCGTGCATTCGCCGGCGCCACGGACGTCTACACGATGATTCCTACCGACTATGCGGCGCACGACATGGCCGCCGAGCAAGATCGCCTGGGCGATGCCATCGCGCGGGCAGTTGCCGCCGCCGAGGTGAAACGCGTCGTGAATCTGAGCAGCGTCGGCGCGCATGTGAGCTCGGGAACCGGGCCGATTGCGGGCCTGCATCGGCAGGAGCGGCGCCTGGATGAACTCGCCGGAGTGGACGTGCTGCACGTGCGGCCCGGTTACTTCTTCGAGAACCACCTGGCTGCGATAGAGATGATCCGCAGCATCGGCGCGTATGCGGACATGACTGCGCCCGATTCACCGCTGCCGATGGTGGCGACCGCCGACATCGCGCAAGTCATCGCGCGCGAGTTGCGCACCCCTTCGGGCAAGGGCAAGCGTGTTCTCCATTTGCGCGCGCCAAGCCTTTACACAATGAAGGAAGCGACGGCGCTGCTCGGCAAGGCCGTCGGCAGGCCCGGCCTCGCGTATGTTCAATCCGATCCGGAGCAAGCCAAGGCGGTGCTGATGCAGCAGGGTTTCTCGGCGAACGCCGCCGCGCAGTTGGCGGAAATGAGCGAGGCATTCTCTTTGGGGCGCCTCGACGGCGAGTACGACAAGGGCCCTACCGAGATCACCCCGACGACGCTTGCGGATTTCGCGGCCAGGGTTTTCAGGCCTGCTTTCGAGCAAACCTGATCTATCGGTTCTTTTCAACGTCCTGCCACTTCCGATTGACAAGGAGCTCTGCCTTGTCACCGATGAAGACGGATGCTGCCTCCGGATCGGCTTGAAGCTGGTAGCGCATCCAGGCGGTCATATAGCCATCGGTGAGCATCTGGATTTGCCAGTGTTCGGCGCCGGCTACCCTTGCCCGTACCTTCAAGGCGCCGCCGGGCATCCGGTTGTAGTTGTCCGCCAGCGAAGACAGTGGTGCGACACCTCCGAACTCGCTCGAAGTGTCCTTCACGCCTGCATCTTCGGAAGTGCCGGTGCCTGCGGTCATGAAGTAGGGGATGGTGACTTTGGCGATGTTGTACCCCCAGCCCATGTTCTTCGCCAGTGCGGCATAGGCTGCGCTGCCCGTGAATATTGTTTTGAAAGCGCCGCTGTTGTCATGCTCGGTGACGGCGCGAATTGCCCCCGCGCCGCCTTGCGAGTAACCGACGACACCGATGTTGTCTGCATCGATCCGGCCGTGAAGCACGCAGTCCCTTGGTGCATTCAGCATGAAATCGAGCGCGACAGAGGTTGTTTCGCCTGTTCCGGCTTGCCCGTCTTCGGTGCCGACGACAACAAAGCCCCACGAGGCGAGACGCTCGAAGAACGGCTTGTACATACTTGCCTTTGTGTTGCTGCCGTTGACCACCACAACCATCGGATACCGTGCGCCATCGTTCTCGAGCTGTTGTGGATACCACGCGCCGATCTTGCCGATGACCGATTTTTCAACGGAGAACTCGATATACGCCACGTTCTGGCCGCCGCGCCGCGCGTACTTCTTCTCGAGAGGAGCGGGGCTGGCAAAGCTCTCGTAGTAGTCATCGTCGAGCAGGGGCTTGGATGCGTCGATCTGCTGCTTGACAACAAGAAGCACCAAGACGGCAATCAAGGCAACGGCTACCACTCCGACGGCGATGCCGGCAGTCTTCAAGATTTTCTTCATGCGCCAAGCCCCGGGAGTGTTCGAGCCGGGCTGGCGGTTCAGTTCAGGCCGGCTCAACGCGATCAACGGTAGCCGTCCGGGATATAGCGCCGCTGGCCGTAGTCGTCCTGCCAGTACCGGCGGCCTCTGTCGTTGTAGACGCGGCGTTCGCGCCCGTCGTGGGTGATGACACCCACGGCAGCGCCACCAGCCGCTCCGATCGCGGCTCCCGCGGCCACATCGCCGCCGGTCATTGCGCTGATCGCAGCGCCTCCAGCGGCGCCGATCAGAGCGCCTTTGATTGCAGCGCGTCGCTCATGGCGATCAACTGCGCAACCTGTCAGCGTGAACGTCAACGCCGCTGCAACTGCAAGCACCAGAAGATTGCCCTTCAACCTCATCTTTCAGCTCCTCATTAGGTCGCCGTGCGATTCGCGACCTGCGAATCGTTCATGGACGGATGAGAAGACTATTCATGAGGGTTGCGCGAACATTGCGTTCTTCGCGCTGCGCTCGGCTTGGGCGCAGCAGACGAGATCGCGTCGGTGATCACGCAACTCCGCCTGCTTCTGCCTGCCGATCTCCGTAATGTTCGCGCAATCCCGGTTCATAGGATGGCCCACCAACCCCTGTGGACCTCAGATGAAATACATCCAGCAGCCTGCGCCCGCCCCCTTTTCCTGGACCAGGGCCCTCTGGCTTCGCATCCGGACACTCTGGTTCCTGAAGATGATCGGGACGGTCACCGGAATCGCGGTTTTCTTCGCTGTGTACTTCTGGACCATGGAGGAGACGGGGGGCCGGGCGATCACGATGCCGGTGACGTGGATCGATCAGCGGATCGGCGTCAACGAGTTTGCATTCATACCCTACGTATCGCTTTGGGTTTACGTCTCACTCGCCCCCGCTTTCGCTTTGAACGCAGGCGCGCTGCGCGCCTACGCCACGGGAGCCTTGGCCATTGCGCTCCTGGGCATCGCATTCTTCTGGCTCTTTCCCACCGTCACACCTCCGTTCGGTGTTGATTGGTCCCAGGTTCCGATGCTCCGACTCCTCAAGGAGTCAGACGCCAGCGGAAACGCATTCCCCTCGCTGCACGTGGCGTTCGCCATGTACAGCGCGTACGTCATTTCGAGCCAGCTCAGAAGCATCCGCTCGCCGCGCTGGGCCCGAGCTTTCAACTGGCTTTGGTGCCTGGCCATCGTCTACTCGACCCTGGCGACCCGCCAGCACGTCTTCATCGACGTGGCCGGAGGCATACTCGTTGCCTGCCTGGGGCGGAGCGTGGCATGGAGCCCATTGGGGCGCGCGTTCCATCGTCGGCCCCATTTGCCCCAAAGTATGGTTCGCTCTTGAAAATCCTTGTAGTTGAAGATGACACCGATCTTGCGCAGGCGTTGGCATCCGCCCTGCATGATCATTCGATGGTGGTGGACATCGCTTCGTCGCTACGCGAAGCCATGAATCTCGCAATCGATGCGGACCACGACATCTTGATCGTGGACCGGGGTCTGCCCGACGGCGACGGTCTGGCCCTCATTGAATTTCTTCGTCGTTCGGGCCGCTCGACGCCAGCGCTTGTCCTCACGGCGATGGGCGAGGTGACCGAGCGGGTTCGCAGCCTGGACCGCGGCGCCGACGACTACCTGGCCAAGCCGTTCTCCATTGACGAGCTGATGGCCCGCATCCGCGCTCTCGCGCGCCGGCCTGTCGTTCGTGCCCAGCAGATCAGCGTTGCCGGGCGATTGCGCTTCGACCATGAAACACGCCAGTTCCAGGTCGGAAACGAACCGCTTGCCTTGACGCGGCGTGAGCTGCTGGTGCTCGAAACCCTTCTCCTGTCGACGGGGCGTACGGTGTTTCGGCAGCGGCTGCTGGAGCGCATGTATGGAGATGCGGATGACATACGCTCCAACTCGCTCGACGCCCATGTGTCCAGGGTTCGATCCAAGCTGGAGCAATCGGGCGCGGGCGTGGAAATACATGCCATCCGCGGGGTCGGCTATCTGCTGAAAATCTCCGCATGAAATCCAGGTCCCTGCGATGGCGACTGGTTGGGAGCCTTGTCCTCCTGCAAGTGGTCGCCAGCCTGCTGGCGCTTCTCGGCTTGATGGCCATCCTGGGCGCGGCGGGAAGGTTCGTGGACGAAGGCGGCGAACGCACGGTGCAGATCATTGGCAGGTCGATTCGGCACACGCCGGACGGCAAGCTTGTGCTGGAAGCGAACTCCGAAGCGAAGCGCCTGCTAAGCGCCGTACCGGACCTCTGGTTTGCGGTGCGCAATGCGCAGGGATACGAACTGCGGCAGGGCGATGTTCCGGCGCGATATGTCGAGTTGCTCCGGGTCCTGGATGGCAAGGAGCGCTCCGCCTTGGATCTCGCCGACTCGGGCGGTCGGCCTGCGGCGCGTTTCGAGCGCATCGAAATGGACGGCGGCGCTGTCAACGTCATGGTCCAGACCGGCGCGCCCCTGTCCTTGATAGACAAGTTCAAATGGCTCGGTGCGGCTTTCCTCGTGCTGGTGGCGCCCACCATGCTCATAACGGCACTGGTGGTGCTGGTGGCCACGCCTTTCGTCATCCGGCGCGGATTGGCGGGAACTGTGGCTACTGCGGCCAAGGCGGAGCACATCGATATCGATCGCCTGGAGACGCGCTTGCCCACCACGGACGTGGCCGCCGAGATCCAGCCGCTGGTGACGGCCGTCAACCGGGCCTTCGACCGCCTCGACGAAGGCTACAAGCGCCATGAGAGATTCCTAGCGGACGCCGCGCATGAGCTGCGGACGCCTATCGCAACGCTGCGCATACAGATCGAGTCATTGCCTCAAAACACCAGGGACAAGCCGCGGCTGCTTCGGGCCACGACGCGATTGGCGACACTGGCTGAGCAACTGCTCGACCTTCAAAGGCTCACGCGTGCACCCGTCTCCATGAATGCCGTAGACCTTCGATCGCTCTGCGAGCGGGTGGTCGGCGACCTGGCGCCCCTGGCAATCATGAATGGCTGTTCGGTTGCGGTCGATGCCCCCGATGCCGTGCACGTGCGCGCCGATGTGACGTCCATCGAACGCGCGGTTGCGAACCTGATTCAGAACGCCGTTGAACATGGCGGCGAAGGATGCGAGATTCGTGTCCGCGTCCACTCTCCCGCGACGATCGAGGTGTCCGACTCCGGGCCCGGCATTCCGGAGGACCAACGCGGGCGAATCATCGAGCCCTTCTATCGGCTTCGCGCCCGTGGGGAGGGGGCGGGCCTAGGCTTGCACCTCGTTTCCGAAGTGGCGCGCATCCATCAAGGGCGGCTCGAAGTGGGTTCATCCGACCTTGGAGGGGCGAGCATGCGCCTGGAGTTGGGCGCAGTGTGCGGTGGTGCCTTCGACAGGAATCGAACCTGTATCTGAGTCTTAGGAGGACCCCGTTCTATCCATTGAACTACGAAGACGCGGTGGACGGCCCGAACTTTACCAGTTCGCTTGCGTTTCGAACCGCCCCGTGCGTGAGGGCGGCAGCGCTCAGCGCAGGCCGACGCGCGAGGCGTGCCAGCGCAGAACGGCTGCGCGCGCCGGGTCGGACGCTTCGATGCGGTCGGCGCGCGTTTGCAGGGCGCGCATTTCTTCGACCTCGCTGATGATCTTGCCTGGGCTCAGCAACGCCTGAACGAGCACGCTTGCTTCTTCTGCAAGCGCCTTGAGCGCGCCAGCCAAGCCGCTGCCGAACGTGCTTGCGCTGGACGACCGGTCAAGGGTAGACATAAAGGGAACTCCTGGATCTGGTGAGTGGGATGACCCCTCTATTCTAGGGTTTACCCGAATATGCCCCGGAACAGGGAAAAAACGGCCCTGCAGGCACCCAGGAGTGGGCCCGGCGCGTCACGCTCGCGCAGCCCGTCCAACCACACGGCGCGGGCTAACCCCAAGACAAAATCTTTGAAAAGTTGACCATGGTCAAGCAAGCGACGTTCGTGCTGCGCGCACCATCTGCCCTGTTCGCATCTCGGCTCAGATTCTTTAAAAAATAGAGCGCACCCTTACACAGGAGACAACATGATGAAGAACTTCTTTTCGCGTGCCCACGCTTGCCGGGCCAAAGTCTTTACCGCTGCCATGCTGGCACTCGCGGCCACCGCACCAGCCGCAGCATGGGAACCCGCCAAGCCGGTGGAGTTCGTTATTCCCGCGGGCACCGGCGGAGGCGCCGACCAGATGGGCCGATTGCTGCAGGGCATCGTCATCAAGTACAAGCTCATGAAGGAGCCGCTGATCGTCGTCAACAAGTCGGGCGGCGCGGGCGCCGAAGGCTTTCTGGCGGTGAAGGAAGCCAAGGGCGATCCGCACAAGATCATCATCTCGCTCTCCAACCTGTTCACCACGCCCATGGCCACCGGCGTGCCGTTCAACTGGAAGGACATGACGCCTGTAGCGATGCTGGCGCTCGACCAGTTCGTGCTGTGGACCAATGCCGAGCAGCCGTACAAGAGCGCCGCGGAGTACATCGCGGCAGCCAAGGCGGCGGGCCCGAGCAAGTTCAAGATGGCCGGCACCGGCTCCAAGCAGGAAGACCAGATCATCACCGTGGCGCTCGAGAAGGCCACCGGCACCAAGTTCATCTACGTGCCGTTCAAGGGCGGCGGCGAGGTGGCGGTGCAGCTGGTGGGCGGCCATGTGCAGTCGACCGTGAACAACCCGATCGAGGCCGTGGCCCAGTGGCGCGCGGGCAAGCTGCGCGCGCTGTGCGTGTTCGACGACGAGCGCATGCCGTTCAAGGCCAAGGTCACCGAAACGCAGTCGTGGAACGATGTGCCCACCTGCAAGGAAGCCGGCGTTCCCACCAAGTACACGATGCTGCGCGGCATCTTCATGCCCCCGGGCGTCACGCCCGAGCAGCGCGCCTTCTACGTCGACCTGCTGACCAAGATCGCGGCCACGCCGGACTGGAAGGAATACATGGAGAAGGGCGCGTTCAACCCGACGTTCATGACGGGCGAGCCCTTCACCAAGTGGCTGACCGAAGCGGAAGCCACGCACCGCACGCTGATGAGCGAAGCCGGTTTCCTGGCCAGCAGCAAGTAGCAGCAATCGAGCGCCCTGCAGCGCTCCTTGCCTGAGGACGCGGCCGCCGGCTGAAGGGCGGCGGGCGGGGCGCTGCACTCTCGTTTTTTTCCCGGTACATACACACGAACGATGAGGTCTCCATGGAGCACGACGAGAATTCCGAAGGCGCGGCACGCACTGGCGTAGCGACCAACGTGGTCGAGGCGGTGGTGGCAGCGGTCCTGCTGGCAATTGGCCTTGTGGTTATCGTCGAGAGCCAGAGGCTGGGCTCCGGCTGGACCAGCGACGGCCCCGGCGCAGGCTACTTTCCGTTCTACATCGGCGCGATCATCGCGATCTCCGGCGCCGGCATCCTGTACCAGGCGCTGCTGGGCAAAGAGAAGAAGACCGAGATCTTCGTCGACTCCGTGCAGCTGAAGCGCGTGCTCTCGGTGCTGCTGCCGGCCATCGTGTACGTGCTTGCCATCTCGTTGCTCGGGCTGTACCTGGCGTCGGCGATCTACATCGCGCTCTTCATGGTGTTCCTCGGCAAGTACTCGTGGGTGAAGAGCGTCATCGCGGCACTGGTCGTCAACACGGTTTTCTTCTTCATGTTCGAGGTGTGGTTCAAGGTGCCGCTGTTCAAGGGCGCTCTCGATCCCCTCCGATTCCTCGGCTACTGAATTTCACGGAGCAAACGCGAAATGGAAGAAATCAGCGCCCTGCTGCAGGGCTTCTCGGTGATCCTCACCCCCATGAACATCGGCCTGATGTTCGTCGGCATCATCCTGGGGGTGCTGATCGGCGTGCTCCCGGGGCTCGGCGGCGCCAACGGCGTGGCCATTCTGCTGCCCCTCACGTTCACGATGTCGCCCACCTCGGCGATCATCATGCTGTCGTGCATCTACTGGGGGGCGCTGTTCGGCGGGGCCATCACCTCCATTCTGTTCAACATTCCGGGTGAACCATGGTCGGTGGCCACCACCTTCGACGGCTACCCGATGGCGCAGCAAGGCAATGCGGGGGCGGCGCTCACCACGGCGTTCACGTCGTCGTTCATTGGCGCGCTGCTGGCGGTGATCATGATCACCTTCCTCGCGCCGCTGGTGGCCAAGTTTGCGCTGAAGTTTGGTTCGCCCGAATTCTTTGCGGTGTACCTGCTCACCTTCTGCAGCTTCGTGGGCATGGGCAAGGGGTCGCCATTCAAGATTCTTGCGTCCATGGCGCTCGGCTTTGCGTTGGCGAGTGTGGGCATGGACACGGTCACGGGCCAGCTGCGGCTCACCTTCGGCCAGCCTGAGCTGATGCGAGGTTTCGACTTCCTCATTGCAGTGATCGGCCTGTTCGGCATCGGCGAAATTTTGCTGTCGATGGAAGAGGGCCTCAAGTTCTCCGGCAAGACCGCGAAGATCGATCCGAAGGTGGTGCTGCAGACCTGGAAGCAGCTGCCGCAGTACTGGGTAACGTCGCTGCGCAGTTCGCTCATCGGCATCTGGATGGGCATCACGCCCGGCGGCGCCACGCCAGCCTCTTTCATGGCCTACGGCCTGGCCAAGAAAATGTCCAAGCGCGGCTCCAAGTTCGGCACCGGGCAAATGGAAGGCGTGGTTGCGCCCGAGACCGCGGCGCACGCCGCCGGCACCAGCGCATTGCTGCCAATGCTGGCGCTGGGCATTCCGGGTTCGCCCACCGCCGCGGTGCTGCTGGGCGGCCTGCTGATCTGGGGCCTGCAACCCGGGCCGCTGCTGTTCGTCGAGCAGAAGGACTTCGTCTGGGGCCTTATCGCCAGCATGTACCTGGGCAACATCGTCGGCCTCATCGTGGTGCTGAGCACCGTGCCGCTGTTCGCCTCGATCCTGCGCATTCCGTTCTCGATCATTGCGCCGGTGATCATCGTGATCTGCGCCATTGGCGCCTACACGGTGCACAACGCGATGCTCGACATCTGGTTCATGCTCGGCTTCGGCGTGGTGGGGTATCTGTTCAAGAAGCTCGACTTTCCGCTCGCGCCGCTGGTGCTGGCGCTGGTGCTCGGCGACAAGGCCGAAGACTCGTTCCGCCAGGCCATGCTGGTCTCGCAGGGCGACGTGATGATCATGTTCTCGAACCCGCTGGTTGGTGGCATCACCACCCTGGCGCTGTTGCTGCTGTTCTGGCCGCTGATCTCCAAGGTGCTGGCCTTCATCAAGCCGAAGAAGCCGGACGAGTTTGCCGTCGAGCGCCCCGTGGACTGACCGGAGAACAACCAACATGCCAGTGATTGCACTCACCCAGGAGATGGGCTCCCTCGCCAAGGACGTGTCGCAGCGCCTTGCCGAGCAGCTCGGCCTCGAGATCATGCGCCACGAGACGATCGAGCGAGTGGCCGACCGCATGCAGGTGCCGACCAGCTTCATCGGCCGCCTGCGCGACGGAAAGGCCGGCTTTGTCGAACGGCTCACCGCCGACAAGCGCAGCCTGGCGCTCTACACGGCCGAAGAGCTCTTTGCACTGGCAGACCGCGGCAACGTGGTGCTGCGCGGCTGGGGCGCCACCTGCCTGCTGCGGCCGGTACCGCACGTGGTGTGCGTGCGCATCACGCGCTCGATGAAGAATCGCGTCGCATGGCTGATGGCGCACCTGGAAACCGACGACGCCGAGTTTGCCGAAGCCGAGATCCGGCGCAGCGACGACGCGCACGCGGCGCGCATGCATGCGCAGTTCGGCGTGACATGGGGCGACCCGGTGCTCTACGACCTGGTGCTCAACACAGATCGCATTTCGGTGGACAGCTGCGTGGCGCAGATCCGCGCACTGGTGGAGCGGCCGGAGTTTGCCGAAACACCGGCCTCGCGCGCGCTCTTGGCCAACATGACGCTTGCGGCGCGCGTGAAGTCGGCGCTGAAGGACGACGAGGCGACCAGCGACATCCGCGTGACCGTCGAGGCCGACCAGGGCAAGGTAAAGCTGAGCGGCATCGTTCTCAATGCGGAAGAACGCGCGCTGACGGAGGACGTGGCCTCCAAAGTGGGCGGCGTAAGCAGCGTGGACAACGCGCTGCGCCTGATGACCGTTCCGCGCCGCTTCGCGTCGTCCAAGCAGACCTGAATTCCGCGCGCGACTGGGCGCCTGCGCGCCTGCCTAGATCTTTCCGCGCTTTCGGAGCCGGCTAAGGGTTTCTGCGGAGAGGTTGAGATACGACGCAAGCTCCTTGCTGGGAATGCGGTCTTCCAACTCGGGGTGCTTGCGCATGAATCGGTGCACGCGCCCGGGTGCATCGAGCAGATGCAGCGTGATGGTGTGCGCCATGATTTCGCTCATGCCGCGCATCACGCAGTATTCGAACAGTTCCTTGGTCTCGGGGTGGCGGTTCAGGAATGCGATCCACTCCTTCAGCGGCAGGCTGGCCACCCGGGCCTTGGTGACGCACACGATGCCGTAGGGCGTGGGCGTGCCCAGCCGCAGGGCCGCGTAGCTGGTTTCCATGTCGTGCGCATCGGCAAAGCGCAGGATCATTTCCTTGCCCTCTGGGTTGCTCACCACCCGCTTGAGGATGCCGTCGAGGATGAAGTACTGCTCCATCTCGCGCACGCCCTGGTGCAGCAGAAAGTCGCCCTTGTTGCCGTCCACGATGACGAGATGGGTTTCCAACTCGGCGCGTTCGCTCTCGCTCAGGTCCTTGAGAAGGATGTTCTGCCGGAGCTGCGCGCGAATGATGTTTTTCTCCGGATGGTTTTCCAACAAAGTCATGGGGCCCGTCTTGCTCGAATTCGCAACAACAACTTCTGGTTCATCTGGCTGGTGCCGTTTTCCGGAAAGTTGACCGAGGTCAACGCCCGAAAGACATGCCCCGAATCATAGTCCCGGCTCGGGCCTCGGCCATTCACCCAAGCAAGAAGGAGAGACATGTCTTCAGTAAGAACGGATAAAGAGGCATCCACGACCCTCGACGACGCCCTCAAGCCAAAGAACAAGGCTGCCGAAGGCGACGCGGTCGTGCTCGCACTCAAGCAACCCCCGGAAGAGGCGCACGACACCACGATCGACGGCTTCCACCTGGTCATCGATGCGCTGAAGCTGAACGATATCGACACGATCTTCGGCTTGCCGGGCATTCCCATCACCGACCTGACGCGCATGGCCCAGGCAGAAGGGCTACGCGTCATCTCGTTCCGCCACGAGCAGCATGCGGGCAATGCCGCGGCCGCTGCCGGCTTTCTCACGCAAAAGCCGGGCATCTGCCTCACGGTGTCGGCGCCGGGCTTCCTGAACGGCCTGACTGCGCTGGCCAACGCCACCACCAACTGCTTCCCGATGATTCTCATCAGCGGCTCGAGCGAGCGCGAGATCGTCGACCTGCAGCAGGGCGACTACGAAGAGATGGACCAGCTGGCCATCGCCAAGCCGCTGTGCAAAGCCGCCTTCCGTGTGCTGCATGCCGAAGACATTGGCGTGGGCATTGCACGGGCCATCCGCTCGGCGGTGTCGGGCCGCCCCGGCGGCGTGTACCTCGATCTGCCGGCCAAGCTCTTCGCGCAGACCATGGACGCCGAAGCCGGCCGCAGGTCGCTCATCAAGGTGATCGATCCGGCGCCGCGCCAGATTCCGGCTCCCGATGCGGTGCAGCGCGCGCTCGACCTGCTCAAGGGCGCCAAGAAGCCCCTGATCCTGCTCGGCAAGGGGGCCGCCTACGCACAGGCCGACGCCGACATCCGCGCGCTGATCGAGAAGACCGGCATTCCCTACCTGCCGATGTCGATGGCCAAGGGCCTGTTGCCCGATACGCATGCGCAATCGGCCGCGGCCGCGCGCTCCTATGTGCTGCAAGAGGCCGACGTGGTGATGCTGGTGGGCGCGCGCCTCAACTGGCTGCTGTCGCACGGCAAGGGCAAGACCTGGGGGCAGGAGAAGGGCGCCAAGCAGTTCATCCAGATCGACATCGCACCGACCGAGATCGACAGCAACGTGGCCATTGCCGCGCCGGTGATCGGCGACATCGGCTCCTGCGTGGCGGCGCTTCTCGCCGGCGTCGACGCCAAGTGGGCCAAGCCGCCGGCCGAATGGACCGGCGCCATTGCCGAGCGCAAGGACAAGAACCTGTCGAAGATGGCCGTGACGCTCGCCGCGCGGCCCTCGCCGATGAACTTCCACAGTGCGCTGAGCGTGATCCGCGACCAGGTGAAGGCCCGGCCCGACGCCATTGTGGTGAACGAGGGCGCCAACACGCTCGACTTCGCGCGCAGCATCGTCGACATGTACGAGCCGCGCAAGCGCCTGGACGTGGGCACGTGGGGAATCATGGGCATCGGCATGGGCTTTGCCGTGGCCGCCGCGGTGGTCACCGACAAGCCGGTGATCGCCATCGAAGGCGACAGCGCCTTCGGCTTCAGCGGCATGGAGGTGGAAACCATCTGCCGCTACAACCTGCCGATCTGCATCGTCGTGTTCAACAACAACGGCGTCTACCGCGGCACCGACGTGAACTCCAGCGGTACGCCCGACGTGGCGCCCACCGTGTTCGTGAAGAACGCGCGCTACGACAAGCTGATGGAAGCCTTCGGCGGCGTGGGTGTCAACGCCACCACCGCGGACGAACTGCAGAAGGCGCTGGCCGAAGCCGTGGCTTCCCGCCGCCCCACGCTCATCAACGCCGTGATCGACGAGACCGCCGGCACCGAGAGCGGCCGCATCACCAGCCTCAATCCGGCCACGGCCAAGAAGAAGTAATTCGTTCATTCAATCAGGAGATCGCAGCAATGAGCAGCAACAACAAACCCCTCAACGGCATCAAGATCATCGACTTCACCCACGTGCAAGCCGGTCCGGCATGCACGCAGATGCTGGCCTGGTTCGGCGCCGACGTGATCAAGGTCGAGCGCCCGGGCGCCGGCGACGTCACGCGCAGCCAGCTGCGCGACATCCCGAACGTCGACGCGCTGTACTTCACCATGCTCAACAGCAACAAGCGCTCGATCACGCTGGACACCAAGAAGCCCGAGGGCAAGGCGGTGCTGGAAAAGCTGATCCGCGAATCCGACGTGCTGGTGGAAAACTTCGGCCCCGGCGCACTCGACCGCATGGGCTTTACCTGGGCGCGCATCCAGGAACTGAACCCCAAGATGATCGTCGCCTCGGTCAAGGGCTTCAGCGACGGCCACCACTACGAAGACCTGAAGGTGTACGAGAACGTGGCGCAGTGCGCGGGCGGCGCGGCCTCCACCACCGGCTGGTGGAAGGGCGAAAACTCGGTGCCCACCATTTCGGCGGCCGCACTGGGCGACTCCAACACCGGCATGCACCTGGCCATCGGCATCCTCACCGCCATCATCGGCCGCCAGCAAACGGGCAAGGGCCAGAAGGTGGCCTGCTCGATGCAGGACGCCGTGCTCAACCTGTGCCGCGTGAAGATGCGCGACCAGCAGCGCCTGGACAGCGTGGGCTACCTGGAGGAATACCCCCAGTACCCGCACGAGATGGATGCCTTCAAGGACAAGGTGGTGCCGCGCGGCGGCAACGCCGGCGGCGGCGGCCAGCCGGGCTGGATATTGAAGTGCAAGGGCTGGCAGACCGACCCCAACGCCTACATCTACTTCACGGTGCAGGGCCACGCCTGGGACCCGATCTGCGACGCGCTCGGCAAGCCCGAGTGGAAGACCGACCCGGACTACATGACCCCCAAGGCCCGCCAGCCGCACATCGACCAGATCTTCGCGACCATCGAGGACTTCATCAAGGACAAGACCAAGTTCGAGGCCGTGGACATCTTCCGCAAGCACGACATTCCTTGCGCCCCGGTGCTGTCGATGAAGGAACTGCTGCACGACGAGTCGCTGCGCAAGAGCGGCTCCATCGTCGAAGTGCCGCACAAGGAGCGAGGCAGCTACTGGACCATCGGCAGCCCGATCAAGTTCTCGGACCTCAAGCCCGAGGTCACCGCCTCGCCGCTCCTGGGCGAGCACACTGACGAAGTGCTGGCCGAACTGGGCTACACCAAGGAACAGATCGACAACCTGAAGGAATCCAAGGCCGTGTAGCGGCTCCCCCGGCTTCGCCCGCTCCCACGGCGGGCGAAGCCGGAAATCGACATGAAGCGCCAGAGGTAAACATGCAAGCGAACGTTGATTTCAAGCAGCTCGTCGAAGGCGCCGGCGACGCGATCATGGTGTGCGATGCGAAAGGGGCGATCACGCTCTGGAACCGCGCCGCCGAGCGCATCTTCGGCTTCACCGAAGCCGAGGCAATGGGCCAGTCGCTCGACATGATCATTCCCCAGCGGCAGCGTCAGCGCCACTGGGACGGTTACAACAAGACCATGGAAACCGGCATCACCAAGTACGGTGCCGATCTGCTGCGCGTGCCGGCGCTGCACAAGGACGGGCACACGCTGTCGATCGCCTTCACGGTGTCGATGCTGTTCTCGGAGGATCGCGAGGTCACGGGCATCGTTGCCATCGTGCGAGACGAAACCGCCCGCTTTGCCGAAGAGCGTAAATTGCGCGCTCGTCTGCAAGAAGCAGAGACCACGATCAAAGGAGACAGCTGATGAGCAAGGCACTTGAGGGCGTTCGCATTCTCGACTTCACCCATGTCCAGTCCGGTCCCACCTGCACCCAGCTGCTGGCGTGGTTCGGCGCCGACGTGATCAAGGTGGAGCGCGCCGGCGAAGGCGACGCAACGCGCGGTCAACTGCGCGACATTCCCGGTGTGGACAGCCTCTACTTCACGATGCTGAACCACAACAAGCGCTCGATCACGCTGGACACCAAGAAGCCCAAGGGCAAGCAGGTGCTCGACTCGCTGATCAAGACTTGCGACGTGCTGGTGGAGAACTTCGCACCCGGTGCGCTCGACCGCATGGGCATTACCTGGGCCCACATCCAGGAGCTCAACCCGCGCATGATCGTGGCCTCGGTCAAGGGCTTTGGCCCCGGCAAGTACGAGCACTGCAAGGTGTACGAGAACGTGGCGCAGTGCGCGGGCGGCGCGGCATCGACCACGGGCTTCGAAGACGGCCCGCCGGTGGTCACGGGCGCGCAGATCGGCGACAGCGGCACCGGCCTGCACCTGGCGCTGGGCATCGTGGCGGCGCTTTACCAGCGCAACAACACGGGCCGCGGCCAGCAGGTGCTTGCGCCCATGCAGGACGCGGTGCTGAACCTCTGCCGCGTGAAGATGCGAGACCAGCAGCGGCTGGAGCGCACCGGCACCATGCACGAATACCCGCAGTACCCTGACGGCAAGTTCGGCGACGCGGTGCCGCGTGCGGGCAATGCATCGGGCGGGGGCCAGCCGGGCTCCATTCTCAAGTGCAAGGGCTGGGAGACCGACCCCAACGCGTACATCTACTTCATTACCCAAGGGGCCGTGTGGCCGGCGGTGTGCAAGGTCATCGGCGAAGAAGGCTGGATTACCGACGAGGCCTATGCCACGCCGGCGGCGCGCCTGCTGCACCTGAAGCCGATCTTCGCGCGCATCGAGCAATGGACCATGACCAAGGACAAGTTCGAGGCCATGGACATCCTCAACCAGTACGACATTCCGTGCGGCCCGATTCTCTCGATGAAGGAGATTGCCGCCGACGAGTCGCTGCGCGAGACCGGCACCATCGTCGAGGTGGACCACCCCACCCGCGGCAAGTACCTGACGGTGGGCAACCCGATCAAGATGTCCGACAGCCCGACCGAAGTGACGCGCTCGCCGCTTCTTGGCGAGCACACCGAAGAGGTGCTGACGCAGCTCGGCTACACGGCGGGCGACGTTGCGGCGCTGCGCGCCGAAGGCGTGATTTGAGCCTGAACTGAAGAAACGCTGTTTTTGAAGGCCAGGGAAATCGCGGGTGCGAATTCATTCGCAGTGGGAATTCACGGCCACCTATGTATAACTTATCGCAAATGCATTCAATAAAATAGTTTAACTATTATTTATCGATCATCGAATCTACATTTTGATCATGCCGACACGCAAAACATTTGCCGCCCGGCGCTCAATTTCTAGGAGAAATTTCATGATCGATGATTTGCCGGTTCAATATTGGAGCAGTGAGACGGAGCGCAATGCCTACAACGCAGCGTTCTACGAGTTGGGTTTCCGCTGGCATTGGGACCGCGAAATCTATTGCCAGCTGCTGCGCCAGAGCCAGGACGGAATCGAGCGCGTCTGCAATTACCTGAATACCCACCAGCCGCATCTTCTGCGCGCCTACGACGCCAAATTTTTGGCCGAAGTGATCGAGCAGAAGAAGGAAGAGCATCAAAAGCGGGAGCTCGAAGCCGGCGCCATGAAAAAGCGCTATTTCAATTGGGCCGAAAGCCGCGGCGCCGAACTCGGCGCCTGAAATTGCCATGAATATCCACGAATACCAAGGCAAGGACGTATTGCGCAAATACGGCGTGCCCACGCCGCGTGGATATGCATGCTTTTCGCCCGACGAAGCAGCCGATGCCGCCACGCGGCTCGGCGGCAGGGCATGGGTGGTCAAGGCGCAAATTCATGCCGGCGGCCGCGGCAAGGGCGGCGGTGTCCGGCAGGCCTGGTCGCCCGCCGAAGTGCGGCGCCACGCGAACGAGCTGTTGGGCATGACCTTGAAAACGCACCAGACCGGCCCCGAAGGCCGCCTGGTCAAGCGCCTGCTGGTCGAGGAGAGCGTCGAGATCGAGAAAGAGTTCTATCTCGGCATGGTGGTCGACCGGGAGTCGCGGCGCGTTGCGCTGATGGCGTCGAGCGAAGGCGGCATGGACATCGAAGAAGTTGTGGCGCGAACCCCGGAAAAAATCCGCAAGCTGTTCATCGACCCCACCACAGGCGTGAAGGCGACCGAGGCGGACGGCATTGCGCGCGACATCGGCTTCTCCGGAAAGTCGATGCTGCAGGTGCGCACGCTGGTGCAAAGCCTCTACCAGGCCTTCGACGCTTGCGATGCATCGCTGGCCGAAATCAATCCGCTGGTGCTGACGCGCGATGGCCGGGTCATGGCGCTGGACGCCAAGTTCAACTTCGATCCGAACGCGCTCTTCCGCCAACCGGAGATCGCCGCGATGCGCGACTACGACGAGGAAGACCCGGCTGAGGTGGAGGCGTCGAAGTTCGATCTTTCCTACATTCCACTCGAAGGCGACATCGGCTGCCTGGTGAATGGCGCAGGCCTGGCAATGGCCACGATGGACGCGATCAAGCTCTACGGCGGATCGCCCGCCAATTTTCTCGATGTTGGCGGCGGCGCCACGGCCGAGAAGGTGACGGAGGCCTTCAAGCTGATGCTGCGCAACCCGACCCTGCGCGCCATTCTGGTCAACATCTTCGGCGGCATCATGAAGTGCGACGTGATTGCGCGCGGAATCATCGCCGCTGCGCGCGAGGTCGAGCTGTCGGTGCCGCTCGTGGTGCGCATGAAGGGCACCAACGAAACCCTTGGGCGGACCATCCTCGGGCAATCGGGGCTTCCGATCATTTCTGCCAGCGACATGGCGGATGCGGCTCAGACGGTTGTGGCTGCGGCTCGTCGGGGGGCTCGATGAAGGGTCGCTGCTTGATTTGTCGTGTCGTGCGTTCAGGGCGCGCACCCGCCGACGGGGTACCTTTCTCCGCGAATGTCCCCCGGCCTTCGGCCTCCTCCTTTATTTCGCTGCGCAAGGCACC